>DMTG01000077.1 GCA_003477345.1 Succinivibrionaceae bacterium
GCGGAGCTTGGTGAAGAAGGCCGCGTGCTTTTGCGCAAGTCAGGTACTGAGCCTGTAGTCAGAGTGATGGTTGAGGGCGTTGACCGTCAGACCGTGCACACACAGGCGCAGAGAATCGCTGAGGTTATTATCCATCAGTCCTCAGGAGAAAATGCTTGAAAAAATCTTCTTCGGCTAGTAAGATAGTGCACCGTGTAAGTATCGCAAGCTGGATTTAAAAAAATGTACGAAATTGCAATAGTTATCTTTTTACTGGTATGTATCGCCATGGTAGCGCTGATTCTGGTTCAGCAGGGCAAGGGTGCCGGCATGGGCGCATCATTTGGTGCCGGTGCATCAAACACTGTTTTTGGTTCAGTAGGTTCAGGCAACTTCCTGACCCGCAGCACCTGGACACTTATCATTGTATTTTTCGGTATCTGTCTGTTCTTAGGCTGGATGCAGAAAGCAAGCCATGAAGAGAAGAGCAGTTTCAGCAATATCGGCGCAGGCGCCGAGCAGTCTCAGACTGTCAATGAAAATGTTCCGGCAGTTCCTGCTGATGTACCTGCAGTAAACCCTGAAGTTCCTTCCGTTCCTGCTGCAGGCAGCAATCCTGAAGTACCGGAAACCAAATAGTTTCTCATGGCATGTAAAAAGAGCAGACTCAGGTCTGCTTTTTTTTATGGGTATAGTAAGGTACTGCTGGAAGTGATCTTGCAATTGCAGCTGCGGATATTGTACTAATGAAATATGATCTTTCAAAGGTTCATTATTTAACTATGACATCTGTCTTTCGATACTGATTAACTTTATCGCTGTACTGTTATCTGCTTCCTGAGTAATTTACAACTGAGGACTCGCAGCTCCGACTGCTTTTATAGTTTATTTTTAGTGCAGGCTTTGAGAGCCTCTCCCTTCTCTCGGTCAGCCAGTTCCTTCACGATGCTGTTCAAGAAAACGCTTGGTTCTCCCAAATAATGTCAGTAGCTTCAAAAAAATTAACTTCATTGGGACAAGAAGTAGTAATTTCTTTGTTTTTGAAAAGCCAACAAGGTAGGATATTAACAGATCGATGGGAATATGACTTGAAAATGGCAGCGGCATGACTGAAACAATTTCAGCTCTGAAAAGAAAAAAAGATCTTCTCATGATGAAGGCCTTAAATTCCACCTTTAAAATACCTTTTGTAAAGGTTGACAGGGATCGTTTTCTTAAAAAAACTCTGCACTCTCTGGGCTGCACCGAGGAAACTGTTCAGCATGCACTTAGAACCTCTCCCGTGGAAGTTCTCACCGCAGATGAATTAAAAAGAGCAGCACTTAAGGTAAGAAAAAATCACAGATCTCTGCTTTCAGGCTTATCTGCAGTCTGTGGTGTCCCTGGCGGTCTGTTCATCTTTCTGGCGGTACCTGTAGACACTATTCAGTTTTTTTATCATACGTTTGTTTTTTCACAGAAGATTGCCTACCTTTACGGCTTTCCTCCTTGCATAAATGAGACCGAGTTCCGCAATATGATGATTATTGCACTGGGTGTTGGAGCAGGAGTAAACAAGGCCAATAAGGCTTTTAAATTCATGGCTAAAACCGCAAAGAAACAGTTTATATCCCAGCTTCAGAAACATCAGGAGCTGCTTTTGCCTCAGCTTTTAAAAGAAATCTGCAAGGCAATGGGGGTCAAGCTTACCAACAACACCTTAACTCAGATCATACGAAAAGGAATTCCGCTGATTTCAGCTGTAATCTCAGCAATCTTCGCCTATACCGTTTTTTCTGTAGAAAGCAACCGGATTATTGCAGCGTTCGAAAATTCAGTTAAAGTCAAAACAGAAAGCGTTGAGGATCATCACTTTGACAGTTCTGCTGAATTTTTACCTGAGAAATAACTTTTTTCTCTCCAAATTTCCGTGAAAATGAGATATTCACTTACCTGAGTGTACCTATTCTCAGTAGCTCTCCTATGACAGCAGTTTTTTTCTCATTTAACAATGTACAGTTGTTAAATGAAAAAACGTGGGTCGACTCAGAGAATTCCCCCCGTCTATAGAGGCGGGAGTACGTTCACACCTGCAATGGTTTTGTTTAAACTGCAAAAATGAACAAGTAAATAGGAAAGCAAAGTAAGAAGCGTATTCACAAGCAGAACAAATTGTTCATTACTTATCTTTTTACTTATTTTTTTCTATACCTGCTGCGATTTGAAGTCAGTACTTTTTTGAAAAAATGTAGTGTTCTTTCGGAGTGATCACTTCATCAAGCGGCATATCCCAGGACTCAAAGGGCAGTTCCTCTACCTTCTGAAAATCATAGGCTAGTCCTATAAGCAGGCAGTTGGCGCTTACTCTTTTGAGCATGCGGTCGTAATAGCCGCAGCCCATGCCCAGACGGTTGCCGCGAGCGTCAAAGCCTACCAGCGGCACCAGAATGGCTTCTACTACCTCATCGGCAATCAGATTTTCTTTTAATGCCAAAGGCTCGGGAATACCGAAGCGGTCTTTTACCATATCCTCAAGATCGCAGCAGGAGTAGAATTTCATATCGCCTTTTTTTACAGGGTCTACCACGGGCAGGATCAGAGTGTGTCCTGAAGCTAACAGGAATTCATTGATTTTTTTAGTACAGATTTCGTGGTTGGCACTGATGAAGGAGGCCGTAATGCGCGGCTCGCAGAAAAAAGGGTGGCTCTTAATCACTTCGAGGATCTTGAGTCCGCTCTCCTGTGACTGCTGCTCGCTTACACCCGAGCGGATCTTCTTGAGCTCCCTGCGCAGCTCCTGTCTTTTTCTAGTGGCTGGAGATTCCATGGCTCTGTGCTCTTAAGAGACATTCTCTGGTTTTGGCGATGATTTTTCTGGCCTGATGCTGAAAAGGGGTATCGCTGCCAAGAAATTCCTGCAGGGCGCTCTGGGTATTGATGGCAGTCAGAATGCAGGCCTGCTGGGGAGAAAGGTTGGGATTATCTCTAAGAAGTCTTGAAGTAGAGGCAATGACCGCGTCAATTGCTTTCTGCAGCGCTTCTTTCTGATCTTTGCGGCAGCTTAAGGTGAAATTTTCTCCGAACAGGGAAAAGCTGACCGCCGTCAGGGAGTTGTCTTCCTTGGGAGTATTGTTCTGAGTTATTGAGAAGTTAGAATTGTTGTCTGACACTTTTAAATCTGTTACTGAAAAAAATAATATCTGGCTATGGCATAATTATAAAAAAAACACAGCGATCTTAGCATCTTTTTTTTTATTGCTGGATAAGCTGTAACTAATTACAGTAGCGTATAAAGTTTGAAAATTTTACAGATCCTTGGATAAAAACTGTTACAGGATCAGGAATAAATTAAAAATATGAGTGAAAAACTACAGAAGGTACTGGCCCGTTACGGACTTGGCTCCCGTCGTGAACTGGAAGGCAAAATTGCCGATGGCAGAGTAGAGGTAAACGGAAAAACCGCAAACCTCGGAGACAGAATCGAAGGCACGGTAACCGTAAAGATAGACGGCAGAGTGGTGCTGTCTGATCAGAACATCAGGCCGGTGTGCCGGGTGCTGATGTACCATAAGCCAGAAGGCGAGGTGACCACCCAGAACGATCCTGAGGATCGTCCTACGGTTTTTGATCATCTGCCCAAGCCTGATTCAGGGCGCTGGATATATATAGGCCGTCTGGATATCAATACCTCAGGGCTTCTGCTGTTCACAACCGACGGTGATCTTGCCAATGCGCTCATGCACCCAAGTCACGGCATTGAGCGTGAATATGCAGCCAGAATCTATGGTGAAGTTACCGAAGAGCAGATAGCAAAGCTGCTTGAAGGTGTCGATCTTGAAGACGGCAAAGCCAGATTTGACAAGATCTCGTACGCAGGCGGCGAGGGCAGAAACGTCTGGTACCACGTTACCCTGAAGGAAGGCCGCAAGCGTGAGGTTCGCCGTCTCTGGGAGGCAGTCGGTACCAAGGTAAGCAGACTTATCCGTATTAAATACGCCGGTACTGAACTTGACTCCAAGCTTAAAACCGGCGCTTTCAGAGA
>DMTG01000285.1 GCA_003477345.1 Succinivibrionaceae bacterium
AATACAGTTGCAGCAGAGACCATTTCGCACTCCTTATTTTGTTTTTGTCGTTATTAACAACAATAAAGAATCGGAATGGTCTTTTCAATTCCAGTTTTCAAAGAACTTGATGATCTGTAAAAGATCTCAAAGGGTAAATTTTTATCAATTGTTATTAGCCCACCGTGTTAAATCATGTCAACATTATCATCTTGCGACCATTGCAAAATGTGATCTGACGTCAATAAGAACTCTTTGCTATAATTTTTTTTGCTCTACATTAGATAAATATTAAAAATGTTAATGGCAACATAGCTCATGTTTTTATCAAGATATTGCCGAAAAGCGCTGGCTTTAGCCTTGGTGAAAAAGTCAAAGGATGAACGAGGACCGTCATCAGAATTCATTTTTCTTGGAGTGGAAATCCTCCAGCTCACTTTCTTCTTTCCTTTCGTTTTCAATTTTTTGCATCTCAGTCCAGATTTTCTTGTGCTCTTCAAGTTTGTTCAGTTCTGAGTTCGCTTTTTTTAATGCTTGTTTTGCCTCTTCAAGTTCTTTTTTGAGATTGTCCTCATCATTTTTCAGGTTTCTCAGTTCGTCTTCAAGTTTTAATTCGCCGATATTCAGATTGGCTAGAGCCTGTTTGAATTTTTCAAAGTCATCAGAGCTTAATTTTTTATACATCACGCTGTCATAACGACGCTGTATTTCCTCTTCCTTCCAGATACGATAATCGTCGATTTCCTGCTTCTTTTTCTTGATCGCCGTCTGGACCTGGTCAACCTTCTTTATGGCAAGCAAGTGCTCTCTATGCGCTTCATCAACGCGATGAGCACGAAGTCCTATAAGTTTAGACAAAGGATATGTTGCCATCAGATTCTTTTTAAAGTTTCTACGTAACGCAGTACCTTCGCGACAGGGATCAGCAGATCTTCAGGGATCCGCTCGCCTTCATTTCCCTGAGCATATAATGTTCTTGCCAGAGGCGCTTCCCTCATGACTGGAATGTTTTCTTCCTGTGCTGCTTTTATCATGCGTTTTGCAATTTCATCCTTGCCTTTTGCAAGAATAACCGGTATAGGCTGTTTTTCTTTGTCATAGTCAATTGCAACTGCATAATGGGTAGGGTTGACAACGACGACTTTTGCTTTTTTTGTCTGATTTATGGTGTTTTGGTTAAGCAATTCCTGATGCAGCTGCTTTCTCTTTGACTTAATCATTGGATCACCTTCAGATTCCTTGAATTCTCTTTTAACCTCATCAGGTGACATCATATGTTCCTTGGTGTATTTGAATCTGGTATACAGAAAATCAGCAAGGGCTATTACAATGAAGGCGCCAACAGCAAAGAAAGCCAGCTCCTTTAACATCTCTCCCATCATTACCCAAACATGATCAACATCTAAATAAGGAAGCACAAAAAGTTGGCGAATGTTGTTAAAGAGAGCGATTTTTACGGCATAGGATAAGACAACAACTTTTGCCACATTTTTGGCAAAATCAAACATATTTTTTTTAGAGAAAACCTTTTTTACCCATTTTTGGGGGTTGAGATTATCAAGTTTAGGTGCAGCTGCTTTGGGCGCGAATAAAAAACCTATTTGCCCAAGGTTGGCAAGTAAAGCCGCGGCCATGGCGATAACAACAATCGGTACGGCAATCTTCAGCATGATTAAAAGTGTAAATGCGCTCAGACGTGGCCATGCCTCCTCAAACGGAAGCTTCAAAGTATCCTCGATGGTTTTTTCCACCAGATCGCTTAAAAGGGAAAAAACATCTGATGAGGCAACCAGGAAAAAGGCTGCAACACATGCGACAATTAAGGCAGAGGGTAACTCTTGAGATTTAGGAACATCTCCTTTTTCTCTAGAATCCCTAAGTCGCTTGGGGGTCGGTTGTTCTGTTTTTTCGTCAGCCATATCTCAATCTATTTTATAATAATTTGATGAAGAGATGTGTAGTCTCATACAAATACTGTAACAAAATTGACATTCTAACTTTAGCTAAAGTGAAAGAAGGAGGAAAAAAGCAATATACTTACCTTTATAAGGACTCTGTAAGGAAATGCTATTTTTTCGATCTTAGGATTATGTGATCGGCAATAATTTTTTATTACATAGAGCAAAAAAAGTAAGAAATTTGTGTATTGCATTGTCTATACTATAAAAAAATAGGATATTTTCCTAATGCGCAATAACCTTTTGGTTTACTGAACTTCTTTACAGCTAATATTAGACGTGGGGATCTGGCCATTTCGTCTACAGCTACAGGACAATAAAGAATTATTCGAGGTGCTTAATGTCAGATATTAATGGTATCCACAATCAAAGCGGGTTCAACCAGAATTTCACTAATACTGCCGGAACATCAAATACCTCTTCGAGTGGAATGATTAACGGGCTGACTGTTGAAAGTGCAGATATCGAGAAATCTCTGTTTGAGGATTCTCTCGAAGAGATGACCTTTGCCAAGGATAATTCAAAACAGACCAAGCTTGCATTGCGAAAACAGAAGAATGCGGATCAGAGACTGGCTGAACTGCTTAGAAAAATGCAGGTTGCTGTTACTCAAAAGGTAAACACTAAATCCAAAACCGAAGAAGTCCTCAGACGAGCATCTAGAGTCGGATGCACTCCTAAAGAGCTTGTCGAATCACTAAAATCGTTCGGAGGACATGATGCAGAGAATTATGCATTACTGCTGCAGCTTGTCAACAAAGAACAGGATCCTGTTAAACAGCGACTGTTGCAAGATGCTGCTCAGGAGATCTTCAAGCAGAATGAAGATGGCATAATGGCAGTTATCAATGCAATGGATGTCTCCGAGGACAACTATGCAGGATTTAGTGCCCTTGATAATGCGGAAAACTATTCTGATGCGCTCCTGAATTTCAAGGATGGCATGTCAATGCTTAAATTCATTCATGAAAAGTACGCTGAGAAATTCGAAGAAGGACTTAATTTCATTACCAAGGCTCTAAGTTCTGATCTTGAAGCTGCCCAGAGAAGTCATGAGCCGGCATTCTTAAGGTCAGTCTCGGAAGGCCTTGAACATGCCAAGGTTTTGTACTCATGCTTTGCTCAGGAAGAGGTTCTGCTTGATCGTCTCACAAAGATTCATGGGCTTGAGCTTGAAAACTTTGATAGGATGGAATTTGTTCACAGTTTAGGGGAATTGGTACGTGCAAACTTTGTTTCACCTAGCGATATCAGAAAACTTCTGAATTCGGTAAATTCGTCAGATCCTGCTCAGGAAGTGGTGATCTGTCAGGAACTGAGCAACACGTTAAAGAATCTGTCCGATATATTTTATGGAACAATAGAGGCTCGTGCACGAGTCAATGATGCTTGTTCTGCATTGATTGATGAAAAGATTCGTCTGGAGGATGAATGGCTGGAATCACAACAGAAGTAGATCCTGACGTTGTTAGAAGGGAACTTGATCGTTTTGCCAAAAGAATCGGTATGTCTGGAATGCCTTTGTTTGACGCAGACAAAACTTTAACCTTTGGCGTAGAGGGGGCAAAACTCTCGTTTGAACTGAATGCCGACAGCACATATCTTACGGTAAGTTATGCGGTTATCCCTGAACTGTCTGAAACAGATAGCTATCTTATGTCCGCTCTTGAGAAGACTTGTTATACAGGCGGTTACGTTTACAGTGCAACCTATGTTGACCCTTATATTATCTTTACTTCTCAGCTGCCGAATAAGTCAATTTCAGCAGAGAATTTTGAGAAATTGCTATTTGGTTTTATAAATCTCTGGAATGAGGTAAAGCATGGCAACTAGAATTAACGGCAGTTCAAACATACTCAATTCCAACTATGGTCTTGAACAGGTTCTAGAAAAGCCTGCGTCACAGTCTCATCTGCCTAAGAACATGTCATATGTTCCAGTTGGCAATCCTAACGTACGTCTTGAAAACATGTACAAAAGAAGCTCTGTGGATAAGAGGATGATGTCAAAGGCCAGACCGACTATTGAAAATCCTGATGAACTTGATCCAGGCAATTTCACAATGAATTTTGAAAGTGCCGTTGAAAAACTTTCTATGTTTGATACTCCTGCCATTAATGAGTTTTCTAGGGAGGTCGCAGGGCCTCTTCAGGAAAATCAGCTTCTGCTCAAGATTTACAAAGGCTTTATGGTTGGAGGATAATCATAGATGCCGAAAAAAGCTCTTAATAAAAAAGAAATCAGAGCACTTGAGATGATAGGCTTTCTTTTTCTTAATATGGGTATTGTGAAGAAAGCTGAGTGTACTATTAATGCAATCTTGGTTGTTGATCCGAACAATACTTGGGCTTTTTATGCTCGGCCTATTTTATATTTTTTAAAAGAAGATTATTCAACTGCAATAAGTTATGCGGATATTGTTCTTGAGATGAAGAATATAGAGTATGATCTTCTCGAAATAAAAAAATTGAAGGCAAGATCTTTGTTTATGCTCAACAGACAGGAGGAGTCTTCAAGGCTTATTGAAGAAATCAAAAAAGAAATCGACGAAAGAGACAATAGCGAACTGTCTGAAAACTAGAATATAAGGATAGCCGATGTCAATCATCAATACTGCGAGAACTTCTGTTGGCTTGGTAACTAGGCATGCTGACCTTATGCTTGTAGCTGCGGTTATTGCTGTAATTGCCCTGATGATTCTGCCAATGCCAACTCCTCTGGTAGATCTTCTGATTTCAATGAATCTTGCAGTATCCTTCGTGATTATGATGATGAGTTTGTATACTCCCTCGGTGCTTGGCTTTTCATCGTTTCCGACAGTCCTTTTGTTTACAACTCTTTTCAGATTGGGACTGAATATTTGTACTACCCGCCTGATTCTCCTTCAGGCTGATGCTGGAGAAATCATCTTTACGTTCGGAGAATTTGCTGTGGGCGGCAATTTCGTTGTTGGCGCAGTAGTCTTCATTATTATTGCTATCATTCAATTTTTAGTTATCGCCAAAGGTTCCGAGCGTGTATCTGAAGTTGGCGCCAGATTTTCTCTTGATGCTATGCCTGGCAAGCAGATGTCAATCGATGCAGATCTGAGAGCAGGATCAATAGACGGTGAAGAAGCACAGAGACGACGTGAAGAGGTAGGTCTAGAAAGTAAGCTTTATGGATCCATGGATGGTGCCATGAAGTTCGTTAAGGGGGATGCGGTTGCTGGACTTGTAATCGCAGCAGTTAACGTTATTGCTGGCACTATTATCGGTTCAAGCATGAATGGGTTGGGATTTTCTGATTCGCTGAAACTGTATGGTATTCTGACCATTGGTGACGGTCTTGTATCTCAGATTCCTTCTCTTCTGATTTCAATTTCAGCCGGTATTCTGGTAACAAGATCTGGCGGAAAGGTTGATAATGTCGGTGAGCAGATCGGTGGGGAAATATTCTCAAGACCGAAGGCAATGAAGGTTGCCTCTGCAATGGTTTTCCTCTTCGCTCTAGTTCCTGGTTTCCCGAAGCCTCAGCTGTTTTCCCTTTCTATTATCATGTATATCATTTCCTACGGCCTTGAAAAAATGTCATATCAGAGCAGTTCTCAAGAACCAGATATCAAGACTCAGCTAGTAGAAAAAACATTAGCTCCGGCTGTAAAGGGAAATGGAAAAAAGGCAAGACGCAGTGGCAATGCTGAAGAATTTTCCCCGATTGTGCCTATTATTCTGGACCTTTCAAATGATTTATATGAGTCTTTAGATTACTCAGCGCTGGATGAACGCATGATTGATCTGCGCAGTGCTCTTTACTATGATCTTGGTGTTCCTTTCCCTGGTATAAATCTGCGTAATAATCCTTCGCTGCCAGGGCTGTCCTATGCCTTGAATCTTGATGAGATCCCTATTTCCAGGGGAGTTCTCGTAAGGGATAAGCTGTTAGTCAGAGATCAGCCCGAAAACGTTAAGATGCTGGGTATAGATATTGAGCAGGGCGAAGATTTCCTTCCTGGTGAAAAGTCATGGTGGGTTGATAAGAAATATCGGAGTGATCTTGATAAGATCGGTATTACTGCCCTTGATTTTGAGGATATCATTACCCTTCATACCTCTATTCTTCTAGCTAAGCATGCCGGAGACTTTATCGGTATGCAGGAGAGCAAATATATTCTTGATAAGATGGAAGAGCGTGCTCCTGATCTGGTCCATGAAGCTACTAGACTTCTTCCTCTGCAGAAAATTGCTGATATCTTCAAACGTCTTGTACAGGAGCAGGTTTCTATTCGTGATTTGAGATGTATTCTGGAGAATATCATCTCTTGGGCGCCTCGAGAGAAAGATATTATTATGCCCTGTGAGTATGTGCGCGTAGGATTGAAACGACAGATAAGCTATCGCTATACTGCTGATCAGAATCTTCTTCCTGCTGTGCTAATAGATCCTAATGTGGAAGAAGTCATCAGAAAATCCATCAGGCAGAGTTCCGCAGGTTCTTTCTTAGCACTAGATCCTGATAGTACTAGGAAATTTATTGAAGAACTCAAGCGGATCAGATCAACTACCAACAAGAGAACAGTTATTATCGCTTCAATTGATATCAGACGCTATGTTCGTCGTCTGATTGAAAGCGAGTTCTACGATGTACCTGTTCTTGATTATCAGGAGCTGACTCCTGAAGTGTCGGTACAGCCTATAGAAAGAATTCGTTTTTAACCATATTCCGCAAAAAGTCCAGCCTCTATAGGCTGGAGTAGGTTTACTGAGTTAATTTATCGTCCCAAAGATTCAAATGTTCTGGTTTTCTAAATATCTTCAGGAGTTCTGTAGTCTCCAATCGCATAGAAATATGGATTGTTTCTTTGCTGTTCTGAGCCAATCTCATGAAAGCGCTACATGAGAAATATATATACCTATATCATAGTACGTTACGCAATATATCATATAAAAAAACAGTTTTTTTTAAAGCATTCTAAATTTTTTTTATCAACTCTCGAAGTTCCCAAAAGGCGGTAATGTTGCAGATTATGAAGAAAATAGTCTGTAGATTTATGTGACTAAAAATTTATATTTATACCTATAATTCAAAGTGTTAAATATTATTTGATATAAAATGAGACTACATATTATAATAATGTGATAAGGTTAAAATTTTTAAGATATAGTTTCAAAAATAGTTGCAATCATAATGGTGATACATATACTACATAAATATGAATGCTGAGAATTTTGACAAAATTAACGATTATTTTCTGACTAATGAGATAAATTCTAACAGTGGCTCTTCAGGTCTTTAGTTGAACCTGAAAGCAGTGTCAGACATAAATCGTTTATTGGTCAAATTTAAGGAGCTGATTATGACAGACGAATTCCAGAAAAATCTAGATAAGTACGATTTTCTCTTGGACGGTATGGCGGAAAAGGAAGCTGTCAAAAGCTTGGTCGGATTGCTTGAGAAAGGGGCAACTCTAGGAGATCTGGTTGGCCTTGATAAGGATAAGCTTGAGGTTATGTATGCTTACGCCTATAACCTTTATTCATCTGGTCAGTATGCTCAGGCAGAGAAATTATTCAGAGCTTTGGTGGTTTATGACGGTTCAGTAACAAAGTACTGGGTTGGTCTTGCAGCTTGCCGTGAGAATCAGAAGGAATTTGCTGAGGCTGCAGAGCTGTATGCAATGGGAGCAACCATGGGAGGATTAGATGATCCAGAACCAATGTACTATTCTGCATTATGCCGTCTTAAGGCAGACCAGAAGGAAAACGCCATTGCTGCATTAAGATTCATTGACCTAATGGGAAATGACAAAAAACCCCACGATTTACAGTTTAAGGTTAAGGCAAAAGCCCTGCTTGAAACCTTAAAAAAAATTGAAAACAACTAGGAAGGTTGATTATGTCTGACCAAATTAATAATAATTATTCTTCTCAAAATGTAAGCTATCAGACTCAGATTGATGCTTTAACTGCTGATCTGAATGCAGGCAGGATCGATAATGAGTCCTATGTCAAGCAGCTACTGAAACTTGAGCTGGAAAAATTACAGTCCAACTCAGACGTTGATTCCAAGGTTGTCAAACTAGAGCAGCCATCAGCTAAAGCTTTGGGAGAACTGTCTGGTACAGGTCTTGAGGCTTTGTTGCAGTTTATCTCAGGTGATAACAGAACAGCGCAGATGAAATCTGCACAAAACAAGATAGCAATCAATAAGGCAGAAAAAGAAGCGAACTTCCAGCAGACTATGGATAAAATTAATGAAGCAATTAAAAAGGCTGAAGAGGAAGAGAATTCCTCATGGTGGAAGAAAGCCTTTGGCTGGGTTGCAAATATCATTACAGCAGTCCTTAGTGTAGCTGCTGTGGTGGTTGGTACAATTACAGCAAATCCTCTTTTAATTGCTGCAGGTGTTGCTGGCTGCTATTTTGCCGCCTCTGGTATCACAGAGCAGGTGACGGGAAAAGGTCTGACGCAAATGGCGCTCGAGGCATGTCATGTCCCGGAGGACATTGCAGGCTATATCGGAATGGGTGTTGATTTGGTTGG
>DMTG01000171.1 GCA_003477345.1 Succinivibrionaceae bacterium
TTAATATAATTCAAATAAAAAATATTAAGAAAAATAAAATAATGATTTTTATTTAATATTTAATAAGAGTAATTGATTGTTTTGCTCTTGGCAAATTCAGAAGGGTAGATTATGCACGATCATCACGTATCTTACAATTCTGAATCTTAGGAATTTGACCTAGCGCAAAATCCTGTATTTTTCTTTATAAAGAATTTGCCATATCTTATACACAAGAAATTAGGCGGACAAGAGTAAATGTCAATTTGTGAAAGCTATATCGAAACTTAATTATTAAGCCTGTGACGTATAGATGATCAGAAACAGAAATGCAGTATCAGTATAAGATGTATTTTCTTCAACCGCTGAAGTCTTTGGTATAATGCGGAAGATTTAAGGTTGCATGTACAAAGCATAATATATGTTGGATTCGGATAATAAAAAAATATATACGGGATTTTCCGCAGTAGATGATGATCTGCCTGATGCATCAACCCGCAGGGAAGCAGATCAGACAGAATATGTCGAGATGCCGGATGAATATCAGAAGAACAGTCAAAATGGCTGTGATTTTAAAACTGATCAGAATAAGAACGGCCCATCGTCAGGCGGTACTGGCAAAGGTCCTGATAAAGATCCTTCGATTATTGACAGGCTCCTGACCAGAATAAAAAACTTCTTTGCCACCAGAAAACTTGCCAAGCTGTTCTTAAAGGTCGGTCTTGCCAGCATAGCCTTACTGGCGGTGCTCTTTATCTATTTTGACTCCGTCGTACTGTCAAAATTCGAAGTTGATGATCGCTGGGTTCTGCCGGCAGTGGTTTATTCAAGACCGCTGGAGCTGTATCCTGATCAGAAGCTGTCCATAAAGCAGATGGAGTATGAATTAAATCTGCTCAAGTACAGAAAGGTTCAAAGTCCTAGAAATCCTGGAGAATATGCAATCAACGCCAAAAACGAGAAAGTAGTTGTAATAAGAAGACCTTTTGAATTCTCAGATGGCGCTGAAGATAAGATGTCTCTTCTGCTGCAGTTTTCAGGTCAGCGCGTATCTAAGATCATTAATGCTGATACTATGCAGGAGTTAGGCTATGTACGCATGGATCCGGTGCTTTTAGATCGAATAAACAGAATTGATCCGAGTGAAGATCGTATTTTTTTAAGCCTGTCTGAGGTGCCTAAGAGCCTGATTAGCACTCTGCTTGAAATTGAAGATCGCTCTTTCTATTCCAATATGGGAGTTAACTTCTTCGCCATTGCCAGAGCCTTTATCAAAAATATCGTAGCCGGGCACGTGGTAGAAGGCGGTTCAACAATAACTCAGCAGCTTGTTAAGAACTATTTTCTGAATTCAGAGAAGAGCTACGCCAGAAAATTCAAAGAAATCATGATGGCTCTTATCATGAATCACCGCTACACCAAAGAGCAGATTTTAGAGGCCTATTTAAACGAAATCTATTTAGGTCAGAACGGCAATGCCGGAATATACGGCTTTGGTCTGGCGTCGTATTTTTATTTTGGTGTTCCTGTAAGTGAGCTTACTATCGATCAGCAGGCGCTGCTGGTGGGAATCATTAAAGGCCCGTCTTATTACGACCCATGGCGTCATCCTGAAAATTCCTTAAGCAGGCGTAACACCGTGCTTGCTGTACTTCATTCTCGTGGCTATTTAAGCGATGCCGAGTATACCCAGTATTCAGCAAGACCTCTTGGCGTTATCAAGCGCGGAACTATGAATTATTCCAAGACTCCGGCTTTTATGGGAGTGCTGAAACTGGAGATTGCCTCAAGATTTGGTTCTGACTTCCTGTCAGGTAACGGCATCAAGATTTTTACTAGTCTTGATCCGCAGGCTCAGCAGGCAGCTGAGCACGCAGTTTCAAGCGAGCTTAATAAAATTGAAAAAGAAACCGGCAGAAAAGGACTGGAAGCTGCCATGGTTGTAAGCTCCTGGCGCACTGCAGAGGTTTCTGCCGTTGTCGGCAGCCGCACCCCTCAGTATGAAGGCTTCAACCGAGTGCTCGAAGGCCGCAGACAGGTCGGTTCTATAATCAAGCCTCTGGTGTATATGACAGGTTTTCATAACGGCATTCATTTAGGAACCCTGGTCAAAGATACTCCTTTGACCGTTAAACTGTCATCTGGAAAATTATGGCAGCCGCATGATGATGACAATAAATTCAGAGGACCTATTCCTACCCATATTGCCATGGCAAAGTCTTTAAACGTTCCTACTGTGCGTATCGGAATGAGAGTTGGCTTAAACCATGTGCTTGAATCTATGAGAGCTGTAGGCATCAAGCAGGATATTCCGCTGTATCCTTCAATGCTACTTGGAACCATTGAACTTACACCTTATGAAGTAAATTCAATTTATGCAAGTCTTGCAACCAATGGAGTGTACCAGGATCTGACTACGCTCCGTACCATAGTAAAAGACGGGGAAATTGTCTATGAGCGCAAGGACAACCGCGGGAAACCTACTCTAGATGAACGTGACACCTACCTTACCTTATACGTTATGACTGAGGCAACCAAGATTGGCACAGGCAGACGAATCGGTAAAATGTTCCCTAACGTTAATATTGCAACCAAGACAGGAACTACTAATGACAATCGAGACACCTGGACTGTCGGCATTGATTCTGATGAAGTGGTTTCCGCATGGGTAGGCTTTGATGATAACCGTTCTACAGGCTTGTTCGGTTCATCAGGTGCCATGAGAGTCTATGGCGCCTATCTGCAGACCAGAGGTGTAAACTCGCTGGAGCTCAGAAAGCCTGATGGCGTGAAATTTGTAAATTTCAACAATCAGGGCAATATTGTTTCAGATTCCTGCAGAATGTCTGGTATGTCACTGCTGCCGGCGAGAATTGACAAAATTCGCTATGTGGAAGACAACTGCGACGGGGTGAGGGTTTATTCTGTCGATAAGCCTGCCTCGCAGAGTGATTCAGCAACTCAGGGGGCAGTTCCCAAAGCTCCTGCTGCTTCTGACAGCAGCAGTTCAAGGGCAGACGAGCTTGAAAGACAGATCCTTGGCAACTGATTTGTAAGCTTAGACCTTGGCGTTAACAGCCTTGGTCCCGTCTGCACGGGTATAGACGTCAGGTGTTTGGCCCTGCAGCAGATAGCTGAAAGACAGAATGGTGGCAATTATGACGAACAGTTCTTTTGGCACCTCTTCACCTTCTTCAAGCCTCTTTAATTCATTGAGCAGCTGCGGATCGCGATGCACGTAAATTCCCAGGCTTTTAGCCATTTCGACTATAGCCTCGGCTCTCTCTCCTTTTCCAATCGAGGAAATTACCGGACTTGAGCTGCTGTCGCTGTCATAGGTGATTCCGACAGCTTCCATGTTCTCTTTATCAGGAACCGGGATGCCGCCGTCGGTATCGATATGTCCTGCTTCCTGCGGCTGTTCACCGCCGGTGCCGGCAGTCTTCATCTCTTCGGCTTTCACATCTTCAGCGTTGTCAGAGGACGGCAGTGCTTCTGCTTCTAGATACTCAGCATCTTCCTGTCTGATTTCGTCATCCTGTGCCATAAGTCCTCCTATGCGTCGACAGAGAAATTGCCGTCGTGATTCTTTCTGCTCTGTTCAGCCTGCGGCTCAGGCAGGGCGATTTTCCCAAGTCTTGCGGAAGTTGTTCTGGTGGTGATGCCCTGATCCTGAAGCTGCTTCTGCAGAACCGGCATGTTTTCCTGTACTTTCTGCAGGGCTTTTACAGATTCAGCAACCACGGAGATATTGATTTCAGGAAGCTTGGCCACAGCCTTTATTTCAATAGGACCAAGATCATGCAGATCGAAGGTGAAGTTAAGATGCCAGGCATCGTTGCCATCCTCGTCTTTTTCCCTGCGGGCGCTCATACTGCCTTCACGTCCGCCTTCATAGTTTGGCGGCAGCGGTATGTAGCGGCCTTCTCCAAAAGCCACCCTTGAAGACAGCTGCTGGAAGCGCTCTATCTGATTGAAGGTCTCCTCCACCAGCGAACTGACGGTTTTATCTTTGGAACCGAGTTTTTTGTTGAGGGCGCGGAGATTCTTTTCAACTTCCTGTCCGTCTTCGGTATTTTTGAGCAGCTTGTTGATATCTTTGCCTATCTGACCGTAACGCAGACATAAAATGAAGAATGCCCACTGATGCAGTGCCAGAGCCTGCGGGGAAGACGGGGAAATAGGTCCGGTTACAAAGTTAAGCCAGCTGCTTACCGTCTGCAGATCGGCTACCGGGTTGTTTAAGTTTTTGATAAGTTTTTCAGCCTGCTCGCGGATTTCATTCGGAACATCCGGTCTCTGCGTCTGGACGCGCAGAGCGTACATCATCTGATCAAGCGGATTGGCTCTTGCGGATACCAGATTCTGCTGGGCCTGAATAGCGGCATTTATATGCTGAGCTGTGGCGGAGTTTTCAGCCTGCGCAGCTTCTGCCGCATGAGACTGATGTCTGCCGAAGAGGGAGGCTATACGCTTAAAGAATCCGCCTTCTTTGGGCAGGACCTCGCTGACAACACTCTGCTCTGGAATAGGTGCACTCTGCCCTGAGGTGATGGCTGCGGCCCCTGGAGCGCTCAGGTTGCGTGCTGTAGGCTTGTCGGCAGCAGGTTCTTCTTCTATGCTGTCTTCAGCGCTCTTAGGAGCTGCTTCTGTGCCAGTGCTGGCCTGGACAGGCTGAGCGCTGTTTTCTGCAGCTTGAGCCTCTGGTGCGGCTTTGTTCTGAACTGCAGGATCGGCTTTTTTGATGTCGGCTGGTGCATCGGAGTCGTCAAGCTCGCTAAGTGGTACGGTCTGCGACATGATACTGTTGCCGGCATCTTTTGGTGCAGTGCCGCTTTCTGTTCTTTCTGTGTTAACGCCTGCGTAGAGTTTCTGCAGCTGGGAATCCTGAGCGTTCTGCTGGGCCTGGGCCTGAGTATTCTCACTTTGAGAGGCAGGGGCACTTACTGCACTTTCTGTCTGGGCGGCAGCTCCGGTATTTCCTGAGAGCATGCCAAGCTCTTTGGCCATCAGAGCAGAGAAATCTACATTGTCCCTGTCATCGGCAACTGCAGTCTCGGCATTGTCTTCTGCTGCAGCTTCTGCGCTGGCAGGATTGTTCTGAACTGCCTCAGACGCACCGGAGTTCTTTAAGCTGTCTGCTATCTCGGTGGCCTGACTTGCAAGCTGAGCTTTGATTTCTGCGTCACGCTGGTTTCTTCTGGCAGTAAGACCGTCTGCTGATTCATCTTGACCTGCTGCCATTTCTGGAGCCTGCGCTGCAGTCTTAGAAGGGGCATTTTGGGTCTCTGTGGCATTCATCCCTGCAGCAGGTTCTGTCGTCTGACCTGCGCCCTGCGTTGATGCTGTCTTTGGATCTGCTGCAGTTTTTACTGCTGCTGCGGCCTTATCAGCCTCAGCTGTCTGTTTCTGAATATTGGCATTCTGCTGTTCAGCCCGGGCAATTTCACTTTCAGCATAGGCCTTGTCAGCAACACTTAGAGTGGCTTTCTGATAACTGGCATCGTTTTTCTGACTGCTGTCATCTGTTATGACAGTGTTCTGCATCTGCGGCTGCTGCTGAGGCTGTGGCTCGGCTTCAGTTCTTATCTGGGTATTAGCTGCAGCTTGAGCCTGTTCAGCGCTGTTTACCTGAGGCGTTGCATTAGAAACGCTCTGATTATTGTCAGCTGTCTGTACAGCAGGAGTCTCCTCAGTTATGGTCTCAGCTGGCGTAGGAGGAATGCTTGCCTCTACAGCGACTTTCTCAGCCTGGGGCTGACTTTCTGCAGGGCTTTTCGGCATTTTCTGCATGGAATGCGCGAGAATGTCTTTTTTCTGATAAATTACGCTGCCTTTTTCCGGGGCAGAAATTTTTGATTCCTGCTCTGCATTCTGATTCTTCTGAATGTCTGACTGTTCTTTGGCTGCTGCAATCTGAGCTAGCAGCTTGGCTCTGGCCATATTGGCAGATGGCTTTCTAGGGTGATGGCTTCTAAGTTCACTGACTTTTTCAGAGAGAGCTGCCTCCGATTCACCGCCTGCCTGCTTTTCTATAGGAGCTCCGGAAGCAGCCGGATCTTTTGGTTCTGTGCTGACGGTTTGAGGCTTGTCAGTATTCAGAATTTTAGCTTTGTCAGCAGAGGGATTTTGTCCTGCCGCATCCTCTTTAGTCGCGGTATTTTCGGCTGTCTGTCCTTTTAAAACATTAATGTCAGAATTATCAGTCGGTATGGATGAAAGTGCAGCCTGTTTTATAGTATTGGCTGCAGCAGAGGCTTCCCTGGCACTGCCTGGGGCAGGGGACTGATCTTTGACTACAGCAGCCTCAGCATCTTTTGGCATAGCGGCTGCGCTCTGTTCTTTAGGAACATTTACTGA
>DMTG01000018.1 GCA_003477345.1 Succinivibrionaceae bacterium
TTTTTAGTAACGGCAATTATAAAAACACGGCATTGTTTGCAATAGGATATAATATCTGTAAGTTCTTTAGACTCACCGCTATTGGATATTGCAATAAGTGCATCATTGCAGGTAATCATGCCAATATCTCCATGACTTGCTTCAGCAGGATGAAGAAAAAACGATGGCGTTCCCGTTGATGAAAGAGAAGCAGCAATTTTTCTGCCTATATGACCAGACTTCCCCATTCCTGTGACTATTACATGACCTTTTGTGTTCTGTAGGACATCCAAAACTCTGCTTAATACAGGTGTTACACTATTTCTTAACTGGTAAAGTGTTTCTATTTCAGAGTTCAGGCAAGAAAGAGCAGCCTTTCTATCAAGCTCATACGGCATATCAAAGGACATCTCCTAGTTTAATCAACCCATTATAAAAAGCTCCGCAGATTGAATCATAATCCTCCCAGGCATAGGTTGTGAGTGACAGCCAGATTACAGCATGCAGCAGTTTTATAGCATCTTTTGAGACATCCGGCAGAAGCTCAAAGAAATAATCTTCAATATCAGACCAGTTATTAGATCTTATAGCCAGTTCTACATCATTTTCCCTAATGTCTAGAGTGAACTTCTTTTGATTAAACTGATCGTAATCACCCGCTATTGAATAATACAGTTTGGCCCAGTCATAATCTTCTGCACCATAATATTTAACAGAACCAAAGTATCCTCGAGGATCAATAAGTACTGTTTTCATATTAAACGTGTCAAACATAATATTTGAAAAAGTGCAGTCACCGTGAATAAGCCTAAAGCTTTTTGGATAAATAGCGCGTAAAGCTGCTTTTAGCTCTTCTTTGCAGAAAAAAACATTACGATAATACTGATGGTTAATTTTTATAAATTCCTGATTCGCAAAAGGTACCAGATCTTTAACTTTCTTGAGCCTGTCGAAAGTCTTAAGAATGTAGTTTTCTTCAAGGGCTTCGAGATCAGCAGGCAGTTCAGGTTCTATGTGGTGAAGCTCATTTAATGTATGAATTACAGCTTTCAGAATAGACTTTTTCTGAGTTAAGGTTAAACAGTCATATTCATATAGATTTTTTCCAGTAACTCGCCTCATAACGAGAGGTTCATAGGATTCAATTTCTGGGATGAATTCATACCCAAGTTTTTTTACATGCTTATACCAGCCTATTTCATGTTCGGCTATTTTCTTTCCATATTCACCTAACGGAGATTTTATGACAGTATCTTCAGAAATTTCCATTGAATTGAATGGTCTGCATCTATGCTCATTTGTCTCTAGTCTTTCATAAGCAAGAAGAGTGCCTATTTCATATGTACCGTGCATCTCAAGACGCTCAAAATCTATATGCTGAGTTTTTAACCAGTCAACCAGAGCTCCAGCTTGGGGAATATCCTTTAAAACATTTTTATTTTCAAAAATAAAGAAACCTGCAACTCCATCTTTTCTTGAGGGAGTTTTTACAAAGTTTTTATCTATATAAGACCATCTGCACAGAAAATCATTCGCTATTCCAACGTAATTTCCTTTTTTCTCTGGCAAAATTAAGGAATCAGGAAGAACCAGATCTGACCATACAATAAAGACAGACTCATCATTCTTAATAAAGTTCAGGGCTTGTTTTATTCCTGATACAGTCCCCTTTTCTTTAGCGACAATAATTCTATAAGTATATTCATCTGCAAAAACACTAAGATACTTTTCAAGTACTGGAGATTTATAATCTGCAATAATTAAGAATTCCGCCTCTCTATATTTTTTAAACAAATGAAAAATAATAGGAAGATTATCTACCGGTACAAGACATTTTGGTTTATTTCTGGTTAAACCTTCAAGGCGGCTGCCTCTGCCTCCGGCCTGGACAATAATCTTCATAGACCTAACTCCTTTTCCTATGGTGTCTGCCAATTAACGTCATTATTGCTTCTAAGTTAAAATTATTATAAATGCGAATTAAGGATTCTTTTCTAGATGAAAAACATATCAATAATTTTTATATTAAGTTTGTAACGGAAGTCGAAAAATTGAAGAAAGAGTTTTATTTGCATGAGTATTTCGCGGCAAAAGATCTCCTAATTAGCGCAAAAGGATCAGCCTGTTTTTTTGTAAGGATTTAAAATTCACGATGAAATATCATGATTTAGGATCTGTTATTTCAACAGAATGAATAGGTGTGCTTTAACAAAGCTAACATTGTCATCACTGTGATCTTTTTCTAAGAAATTTAGGATCCCTTGGCAAAAAAAATAAACGATGAATATTTTTTTAATTAAGAGATCCTCTGGCATTAAATGCTAAATATTCAGACAAATTCGCTTAAAGCTTTGACAAAATTTCATCAATTAGCTCTTCATTTGACAAAAACTCCGCGTTTATCTCATGTATTTCTTTAGAGTGAGCATTTACGTTTTTAGATACCGGCCAGTAAACAAGTGATAATTCCCCGCCTACTCTGCCGATTTTTTTTACAAATGTAATAATTTTCCTGCAGTCTTCAGAAATAATTGCGGTAAAACCACAGCGGGTTCCTACTGAGGCATAGGCTAAAGAGGCTAAATATTTTGTCTTAGGATAATCAAAAAAGCATTGTTCACAGACTTCTTTATATTCGGGGTTATTCTTGGTATTAATCATGCATACAAAACCTTTTTTCTGTATACAGCGTATCAGTGTTTTCCAAAAATCGGCTATCATGTAAGAACCGGTTGTTGTCTCATTGTTAATCAGAATAAATGGCTTATCTCCAACATTTTTCTTTAAAAATACATCAACAACAGTTCTGTCTTCATCAGAGATTTCAGCAAGTCTGGGTTTAATTTTATAAAGGCCATAATATTCATTAAGAGCATCAACCAATGGCAGCTTATAGTTGATTCTCATATAGTCCCAGCGATGGAAAAACTGATAATCGATTAGTTTATAACATTCTGTACCATCAGAATAATTGAACTCATTAGATTCACAAAAACCAAGTCTGTAAAAAAATACAGGAACAACCAGTCCAGGTTCTTTGATTTTGTAAAGATTGAGTATTTGCCGATTTGCACTCAGAAAATACACATATACCTTCTTTTCTAATTTATTAAGTCTGTCCATTCCATGCATAAAATGGCAGAGATAATTTAATTCTCCAGTGTTGCAGAATAGACTTACGATATTAAAATTTCTGATACCGAGTTTATAAGAAACATAATCTTTTAGAATATAAAAGAGACTAGGATAGTCAGGATTTAATTTTCTTATTTTTTTATTAAAAATATAAATAAATTTTCCTTCAGGACCAATGTCAAAAAGCCACACACAAATACCAAGAAAAAAAAATTTATAGTATTGGCCTTTTACTTTTGCAAGATTGTATTCAGATTTAAACAGCCAGCAGTAATTTCTAGTTCTAATCTTGTTATGTTCATCGTATTTTTGAAAACATGGAATTATTCTTTTAAAATCTACTCCATTACAAAAAAAATTCATACCTGGTCCTTATTAGATGTAGATGCAATGGTCAAATTGTAACTTACGATATTTTGATATCTATATCGTTTTATCTATATTCACACGTAATGCAGAAAGACCTTCATCTCTAATGAGAGATATAGCGTATGCACAGTTTAAACCAGATTTTTTTTTGTCATTTATAAGTATGCGTTCTCCAAAAGGAATATTAAAAATAATGTTATTGTAACGAACTCCGTGCTTTCTTAAAAACTTCTCGGTAGCCTCTCTATACTCCTCAGTTCTTGACGTTAATATAAGAACAAAATCAGTATCTGGTATTTTTTTTAAGAATTCCAATGCTCCAGGAAGGAAACTGTCACCTTTTTCTTTATATCCATTATGAACCAGCAGCGTTCCATCAAGGTCCAAAATCCAGGTTTTATTTAAAGAAGACAGCTTAAGATTAGCCATTTAGCGACCCTGTATAAAAGAGATTTAAAAGAAAATACGTTATATTAAAAATTAGCAAGAATAATTTTCTGCTAATATATTAATTTTATATGTAAATGCCATTACTTTATAAAAGTGATATTGTTAAATTTTATCTGCTTCAAAGAGTTGTTAATTACAATCGGCAAAAGTGCATAGCATACTGCCAAAAATAAAAGAGATTTTATTTACACTTAGGAATCATAAAGTAATAAACCCCGCTTGTAGCGGGGTTTTGAACTGGATCCCGACCCCGTTGCAGGAGGGGGAAGGGATCGGGACCAGACTCTTTACTAGCCCAGGAGAGACAGAGCAATCTGTGGGCGGCTGTTAGCCTGGGTAAGCATACTGGTAGCAGCCTGCTGAATGATGTTCTGCTGTGAAAGGTTAGCAGCTTCTTCAGCGTAGTCAGTATCACGGATTCTTGAACGTGCATCTGACTCATTCTGGGCAATATTGCTCTGGTTAGTAATGGTAGATTCAAGACGGTTTTCTAATGCACCTAAGTCAGCTCTCTTGCCATCTACGTAATTTATCAGTTTATCAATATTTCCAAGAACTACTTCGGCACCTTCCTGAGTTGATACAGTAAATGAATAATATGTACCAACATCATCAGTTGTACCAGGTGTTCTCATTCCTTGAGCAGCTGCAGTAGGATTAGATGCGCCCGTTCCTTTCTTAAAGATCTGCTGTACAGTAAAGCCACCGCACAGATTCAGAGAAATAGTATCATTCTGATTAGCTCCTACATGGAATGTCATTTTTCCGGCCTTTAACAGGGAGCCCTTTGCCGCATCTGCAGCAACATTACCATTCAAGAATGTCTTTCCAGCAAAAGTAGACTGACAGGCAATTCTGGTTATTTCTGCAGATAATGCATCAACTTCTTTCTGAATAGATACACGGTCATCAGTTGTATTGGTACCATTAGCTGACTGTACTGCCAAGGTTCTGATACGCTGAAGCATATTGGTAATTTCATCCATTGCTCCTTCGCAGGTCTGGGCCAAAGCAATACCGTCGTTAGCATTACGATTACCCTGGTTTAAACCGTTAATCTGAGATGTTAAACGGTTGGAAATCATTAATCCTGCCGCATCGTCTTTAGCTGAGTTAATACGCAGTCCTGAAGATAAACGCTGATAGGTTGTGTCCAGGCTGTGTGTAGCCTTGTTTAAGTTACGCTGACCATTTAAGGATGAAACGTTGGTGTTTACATAGATTGACATAGTGGTATCCTCCTGCGGATGTTTTTAAATCTTTTGGTTTGAAATAATCGCCCCGTTTGATTTTAGTAACGACACAATCTCAAAAATCCTTAGTACTTTTTTTAATTTTTTTCAAAAAAA
>DMTG01000025.1 GCA_003477345.1 Succinivibrionaceae bacterium
AGCAGCCACAGGGTAGCAAGACAGTCTACATATGCTCTATGGGCATTGTAGAACCAGCCTCTGGACATATTTAAAAACTCCAGTTTGCGACCGCCACTGCCGAAACTGTCCCAGTCAATCTCTTTCTGGGAGCAGGCCCATGATAAACCTGCCAGCTGAGGAAATCTTTTATCAAAGAACGGGCGATCAACAGAGGCATTATGGGCAATTACCAGAGGTCTGCCGGTCATAATCTGAGCAACCATGTCATCATCAAGCTGATGATTTTTTACCATGTCATCCGTAATATTGGTAATAGAAGTTATAGCCTCCGGAATATGGAACTGAGGATCTTCAAACTCATCATACAGCCTGTCCACAGACAAAATCCTGCGTCTGGTAAATGAATAGGTCGCCTTAACCAGCCCCAGCTCTATAATGCGGTCCTTATCGGCAAACATTCCTGTGGTCTCGGTATCGAGAATAACAATCTGATGCAGCTTCTCACCAGGCTCCGGTTCAGCCAGCTTTATAGGAAGATGATCCATTACCTTAGGTATTGTAAGCGGTATTCTTTCCAGAAGATGAAAATCCTGAGGTCTTGCGGAGATCTCTTCTATACGGTTTAACGGGAAACCTCTTTCTTCTTTTTGATCAGACATTTGCGTACACTTCTTCTGAATTTGTTTAAGTTTTTGAATATTGCTTCTTTATGGATCTCATTAATTATACATGCTAACACATAAAAAATGTTTCCTTTTACTTTGTTTTTTAAATAATTAAGTAAATTTATAAGGATATTTCTGATGTACCTTATGACAATAAATATATTTTTACATTTTATGTCATATAATGTTGCGTTAAATTTTTATAAAACAGCAGGCATTATCTGCCAGCTGCTTCTTTAAATTATTTAACGGAAACCTTATGAATTTTCTTGAAAAAAGGATTCTAGCTGACGGCATTGTCAAAGAAGGTAATGTTCTCAAGGTAGACTCTTTTCTAAACCACCAGCTTGACGTTGAGCTCTTCAACGAAATGGGCCGCGAGTGGGCTCGTCTTTTTAAGGACGTGCCTGTAAACAAAATCCTCACCATAGAAGCCTCGGGCATTGCGATCGCATGTATCGCGGCACTGTACTTCAAAGTACCGGTAGTTTTTGCCAAAAAAGCCAAAACCCTGAACATCGACGGTGACGTTTTCGTCTCAGAAGTTGAATCATTTACTCACAAAACCACCAACAAAGTCATAGTTTCCAAGAAATATTTAAATCCTGGAGATAATGTTCTGCTAATCGACGATTTTCTGGCAAACGGCAGCGCTATGAACGGCCTTACCAAAATTGTTGAAATGGCTGGAGCAAAAGTTGCCGGCATCGGCATTGCCATTGAAAAAGGCTATCAGAACGGCGGAAAACTCTTGCGAGAAAAAGGATACAGACTCGAATCCCTGGCCATTATTGAGGCGATGGATGTAGCAACCGGAACCATTACTTTCAGAGACAGGAACTAGCAGCATGTCAGAATCAATTGCCAAAAGAATCAAGTTATCTCTCTTAAGAGAAAAAATCCTGATTACAGCATTGCCAACATATATTCTTTAGACGGCAGGGTCCCGCTGCCTGCCGCATTCCCTTCGGCATTCAGCACGTACTTGCGATGTTTGTAGCCAATATGGCGCCAGTAATCATTATCTGCGGTGCAATTGTGCCGTCCGTAGGTGCAGAAATGCTGAGCGTTCTGCTGCAGAATGCCATGTTCATTGCCGGAATCGCTACAGCAGTCCAGCTGTTTCCTATCTGGAAAATCGGAGCAAGGCTGCCTATCGTCATGGGCGTCAGCTTTACCTTTGTAGCCATACTGTGCTCGATTGCCTCAGTTCATGGACCAAATGCCGTGGTAGGAGCTGTAATCGCAAATGTGCTGAATCTTATTCTGCCTAAGAAAATGGACATAAAGAAAAAATAAGATCTGGCACAGATACTTAAGATACAAAAAAATCCCTGTTCATACTATTGATTAATAATGATTTTTTGTTCACGGATTTTCTAAGTTTTTTTATGAGACATTGAAATCCGTGTTTTTGAGAATATCTCCAAGCCTGTCAAAATGATGAAGCTTATATTTCCTCCCAGCTGCCAGACTTATGGCTGAATCTTCTGCTTCATATTTCTTAATTCTTCTCTCAAGGAACATATATAAGGATGCAGCAACTAACTGACTGAGGAATTTACGTGAACATACTCTCGCCTATAGAGGCGGGAGAATTCATGCTGAACATGGTTAAAGGCTTTATCTGCTTAGAAATAGTCATGATAAAGTTGAGATAATCTTTGAAAGTATGGAAATGCTCTTCAACTCTGCTTCTGCAGTAGTAGCCAAATAAAGACTCTCTAGGATCAGATACATTATAGGAGAGCAGTGTTCTCAGGTTTCACTCATAATGAATTCCTGTATCTTAGGTTAGAGCAATTTACACGAAGCTCTTCTTTTCTTCATTTATTTCTCTCCCCTCTGTCCAAGCCAGCCCTCCATTTACACCTAAAAATACAGCTTGATCCCATATCTGCTATA
>DMTG01000140.1 GCA_003477345.1 Succinivibrionaceae bacterium
GTAATTTACCTGCGGCCGATAGCAGAAGGACTCACTATCATTAATTGAGAAGTATGAATGAGAAGAAGCCTGTTTTGTATATTCAATAAAACTCTTATCTATGGCGATTGCCGGCATAGAAAATACAGCTATTATGACTGATAATTCAATATAAGAAGATTTATGAATAGTCATAGGCGGTCCTTGACAAGACATTGCAGAGAAGCACTCAACGACTATTTTTATTATAGTATTTTTAAGAAAAGCCTCTATGTGATCAGTGACTAATATTTATACATACACAAAAAATGCAAAAAGGCCGGTGAAATTACATTCACCGGCCTTTACTAATTCTTAACCAGGTAAGAAATTAGTCCTGCTTCTCAGCAGCTGCGAAAGCAGCAGCCATAGCAGTAGTTGCAGGTTCCTGAGCCTTCTGATTGATGTTCTCAAGAGCCTCTTTCTCTTCTGCTTCGTCTTTTGCACGAACAGACAGAGAAATCTGACGGGTCTTGCGATCAACATTAACCAGCTTAGCTTCGATGGTATCGCCTTCTTTTACAACTGTTGTTGCATCATCAACGTGATCACGTGACAGATCAGCAACACGGATATATCCGGTGATGCCTTCAGCCAGCTCAACAGTTACACCGCGCTGATCAACTGCAGTAACTTTACCAGTTACAATAGAGCCCTTGTGATGAGCGGTGAAGTAATCTGAGAACGGATCTTCAGCGATCTGCTTCAGACCTAAAGAAATGCGCTCACGATCAGGATCTACCTGCAGAACGATAGCGGTAATTTCGTCACCCTTCTTGAAGTCACGAATTGCATCTTCGCCTGACTGCTGCCAGGAAATATCTGACAGGTGAACCAGTCCGTCGATTCCGCCATCAAGACCAATGAAGATACCGAAATCGGTGATGCTCTTGATCTTGCCGGTTACTTTCTGACCCTTGGTGTGAGATTCAGCAAACTCTACCCATGGGTTTGGCTTGCACTGCTTGAGGCCTAAAGAAATGCGACGACGCTCTTCATCGATCTCAAGAACTTTAACCTTAACTTTTTCACCAACAGAAACAACCTTGGATGGGTGGATATTCTTGTTGGTCCAATCCATTTCAGAAACGTGAACCAGACCTTCAACGCCTTCTTCGATTTCAACGAATCAGCCGTAATCAGTCAGATTAGTTACCTTGCCTTCGAGGACTGCATCAACAGGGAAACGACCAGCAATATTGCTCCATGGGTCTTCTCCTAACTGCTTCAGACCTAAGGATACACGCTGACGCTCGCGGTCGAACTTAAGAACCTTAACTTCGATCTCGTCACCAACCTGAACAATCTCGCTTGGGTGCTTAACACGCTTCCATGCCATATCAGTGATATGCAGTAAGCCGTCAACACCGCCAAGATCGACGAATGCACCGTAGTCAGTAAGATTCTTGACGATGCCCTTAACAGTCTGACCTTCTGCAAGGTTAGCCAGAACGTTTTCACGCTCAGAAGAATTCTCAGACTCGATAACAGCACGACGGGAAACAACAACATTGTTGCGCTTCTGATCAAGCTTGATAACTTTGAACTGAAGCTCTTTACCCTCAAGATGAGCTGTATCGCGTACAGGACGTACGTCAACAAGTGAACCAGGNAAGAAAGCACGAATACCGTTTAACTGAACAGTAAAGCCACCCTTTACCTTGCCATCGATAACACCGGTAACAATCTCTTCGCTGCCGAAAGCACCTTCGAGACGTGCCCAGGCTTCGTTACGCTTAGCCTTTTCACGTGAAAGAATGGTTTCGCCGTCGCCTGACTCAACAGACTCAAGAGCTACGTCAACCTGATCGCCTACCTTTACTTCAACTTCGCCTTGAGCATTAGTAAACTGATCTACTGGGATAGCAGCTTCTGACTTTAAGCCAGCATCTACGATAACAAATCCGTTGTCAACAGCAACGACTGTGCCTTTAACCATGGAACCCGGACGGGTTTCAACGTTCTTAAAGGACTCTTCTAAAAGTTCTGCAAATGATTCCATTAAAAAATCCAAATTAGCCCCGCGACATCCTGTATTGGGGAGTTGTTAACAATATGCAGTCATCCAAACTGCACTCCAGGCTCTGCTTCCAGAGTCCGAATTCTTTTTAAATACCAGCTTTCTCTTTAATTATCTCTAAAGCTTTGGCAAATACTTCATCGATATTCATTTCTGAAGAATCAATCAGTACTGCATCTTCAGCCGGCTTGAGAGGGGCGACAGAACGATTGCGATCTCTATCATCTCTCTCTTTAATCTCTTTTAAAACAGTAGAATAATCTGCTGGTTTACCATTCTTTTCTAACTGCTTGCATCTTCTATCTGCTCGCACTTCTGCACTGGCATCAAGAAAAATCTTAGCCTGAGCATCAGGAAAAACTATAGTTCCCATATCTCTGCCGTCAGCAATCAGTCCTGGCTCTTCAGCAAACTCTCTCTGTCTTTCTAACAGAGCAGCTCTTACAGACATAAAAGCTGCAACTTTACTTGCGTTAGCTCCTGCCTCTTCAGTACGGATATTCTTAGAAACATCTACTCCGCCTAAAAGGACATGGACGCCATCTTCTTTTATTTCAAAAGAAAGATCTAATACTGTAGCTTCTCTGCATAGAGAATCTTCATCAAACAAAGCCAGTCCTGCCTGTCTAGCGGCATAAGCCAGAACTCGGTATATTGCACCTGAGTCTAATAAGCTATAGCCAAAATGTGCGGCTAAGCGCTTGGTTAACTCGCCTTTGCCTGCACCACTAGGACCATCTACAGTAATAACTATTGCTTCGCTCATATTATTCCTTTTTTGAAAAAATAGGATTATAACAATAATTTTTATAAGAATGAAGACACATTATAAAATTTTTACAAAAATATAAAAGCACAATCTTATTTAATAAGATCAGATAATTATAATTTTCAGCTTTTTTCTGTATAATGCATTTTTCTTTTTTCTGTCCATTTTTACTAATTAAATATAATGAAAAACCTATCCAATATTCTAACTTCTGCTTTCCTTGCCGGACTGTGCATTGCCATTGCGGGTCTTGCCTATATCAAAAACCATGATCTGACAGGTGCTGTTCTTTTCTCTTTTGGCTTACTGACTGTTGTTCACTACAAGCTTTTTCTGTATACAGGAACAGCCGGTTTTTTCACAAATAAAGCTGAGTTCGTAAGACTGCTGCCTATTCTGGCAGGAAATATATTAGGCTGCGCCGCAGGAGCTGCTGCCTTCAGATATTGTTCAGATGTATTTACACTGGTTGATCCTATAGTACACAAAAGAATCTCGACCTCAGTTGGAGGATGTCTGATTCTGGGAATTGGCTGCGGCTTTATTATGACTACTGCTGTGCAGTTTGCAAGAGAATCAAAATTCCTGCCGCTGTTATTCGGTGTTCCGGCATTTATTATGTGCGGTTTTTACAATTTAAACGAGCGGGAA
>DMTG01000090.1 GCA_003477345.1 Succinivibrionaceae bacterium
TGAGGCATCTCCTATTGATGATTTTCTAAACAGCGATGCTGTAAACAGCAGTGCCCCGGCAAAAGATTCTGCCAGTTCTTCGTCTGAAGTTCTGCAGGTACAGAACCCATCTACCGAGATAGAAGAGGCGCCTGCAGATATTTATCCAGAAACCCCTAAGGCAGCAGCCAAAATAGGAATGCGCTGTGGAGAATATGCATCTGAAGACACCGCTCAGGAAACTAAGGCACAGATTGCCTTCATAGGAATCGGTTCAAAAATTTCATCACTTCCTGGAAGCAAATATACCCTGGACCTTGGACCATTTGACTCTAAAGATGAAGCAAAGAAAATATTCTCAGAGCTAGACAGCCATGGTCTGGTATCTTCCTGCTCCATTTTTGAAATGTAATTTTTTATCTGACTTAATTTTACTTACCAAAATATTCCTGAATTATCGATTAGATATTTTTTAATCGATAATTTAGCGAATAACCTTCATCACTATTGAAAAATCACCAACTAAGCATCACTTATAATCTATATCTATCAACGCATTTATTTCAAATGAAATAAAAATACTATCTTTCCTGAAATCATATGACAACAATAGTAACAGTTAGAAGAAACAACATAGTTTGTATGGGTGGTGACGGACAGGTCACAATGGGTCAAAGCACAGTTCTCAAAGGGAATGCCATCAAAGTTAGAAAAATTTTTCACGATAAAGTAATTGCCGGATTTGCCGGATCTACAGCTGACGCATTTACTTTATTAGACTTATTTGAAAAAAAATTAGAAGAGCATCAGGGAAATCTAGAGAAAGCCAGTATTTCATTAGCCAAACTCTGGAGAACTGATCGTGCATTAAGAAAGCTGGAAGCCATTTTGATTGTAGCAGATAAAAAAGATTCCTTAATGATCACAGGAACCGGAGATGTTTTGCGCATGGATGATGACATTCTAGCAACAGGCTCAGGCGGGAATTATGCGCTGTCTGCCGCTAGAGCTCTTATGGAAAACACAAACTTAGAAGCCGAAGATATTGTCAGAAAGTCATTGTCTATTGCAGGCGACATTTGTGTCTTTACCAATTCTAACCAGACAATAGAAACAATAAAGTACTAAAGAAATTGTTTATGGGTGATATTAGCAGCACAGACAGTATCAGCCAGACTCTTTACGCTTTTAGATATTTATTAAGCTTTTTAGAAAACCGATTCAATATAAACTGAGACCCCATATATGACCGAACTTACTCCAAGAGAAATTGTCAGCGAATTAGATCGTTACATTGTCGGACAAAAAGACGCCAAAAAGGCCGTAGCCATAGCCCTTAGAAACCGCTGGCGCAGAATGCAGCTTTCTGCAGATGTCAGAGCAGAAATTGTTCCTAAAAATATCCTTATGATTGGACCTACCGGCGTAGGGAAAACCGAAATTGCCAGAAGACTTGCAAAACTTGCAAAAGCTCCATTTATAAAGGTAGAAGCAACCAAATACACAGAGGTTGGCTATGTAGGAAAGGACGTAGAGTCAATCATCCGTGAACTGGCTGATGTAGCAATGAAGCTAGTAAAGGAAGAGGCCTTTAAGCACAATAAGATAAAAGCCGAAGATGCTGCCGAGGAACAGCTTCTGGATGTGCTGCTGCCGATGCCTAGCGCAACTGCCGAGGAAAAGAACGGCAGCGCTGCAAGACAGATGATGAGAAAACAGCTGCGCGAACATAAAATAGACGACAAAGAAATAGAAGTTAATATTGCCGCCAAAGGGGCATCGCTTAACATTATAGGCGGCGGACCAATGGATGAAGTAAACAACCAGCTGCAGCAGCTGTTTGAAAACATGAGTGCCGGAAAAACTGTCAAAAGAAAAATGAAAGTCAAAGATGCTCTAAAAGCTTTGACAGAGGAAGAGGCCGCAAAACTTTCAAACCCTGAAGAGCTCAAGCAGCAGGCGCTGGAATTAGCAGAAAATCATGGCATTGTTTTTATTGATGAGATAGACAAAATCTGTCAGGAATCTAATGACAGAGGCGGTGTGTCCAGACAGGGCGTACAAAGAGATCTGCTCCCGATAATTGAAGGCTCCACGGTAAGCACCAAATACGGAATGCTCAAGACTGACCATATACTTTTTATTGCATCAGGTGCCTTCCAGATGTCAAAACCGTCTGATCTTATCCCGGAGTTACAGGGAAGACTTCCTATTCGTGTAGAACTGAGTCCTTTATCAATTGAAGATTTTGAAAAAATCCTCAAAGAGCCTCATAATTCTCTTACCAAGCAGTACGAAATTCTTCTGAAGACCGAAAATATCGATGTTCATTTTGATGAGACCGCAATCAAAAGAATTGCTGAAGATGCGTACAATGTCAATGAAAAAACAGAAAACATCGGTGCAAGAAGACTGCATACACTTATGGAAAAGCTTCTGGAGGATATTTCCTTCAATGCTCCGGATGAAAGCGGAAGTCACGTTGAGATTGATTCAGACTATGTAGACAGTCACCTAAAAGATCTTGTGCAGGATGAAGATCTCAGCAGGTATATTCTATGATGAACGCAAACGGAATTGGAGAACTAAGTCCCAAAGAGAAGGAACTGCTGATGCAGCTCGAGGAAATCGGACAGCTGGCAAATTCCATCTCTGAAAGACTTGTCATGTCAGAAAAAAAGCTGTCAGAAAGAGAAAACGAACTAATTGCTCTGCGCCATAAAATGATTGAATTAAAATCTGAAAACCAGCACTTAAAAGAAGTTCTGCAGGCCTGGAGAGAGCGCATGGAATCGGTTCTCAATCAAATGAAAACCATAAATTAGTTACAGGTAGGTTCTCTTAACCAGTACGAACATACAATTAGAGCATTCCTCACAGGCTTATTATGAGCGTAGAGGAATGCTTTATTATTGTATTAGCCTATACTTCGTCTGACTGCCTTTTCACGCCTATTCTCAGAACAGTAAATAACACTGCCCCGACCAGAGTTCCGATGAACAGCGAAAATAAAAACGACAGAGAATTTTCTGCTAGCGGAATTATAAAAATACCGCCGTGCGGGGCGCACACCTGGCACTGATAATACATGGACAGGCCGCCTGCCGTCGCAGATCCTACGATACAGGCAATCGTCATTCTCTGGCGGTTGAATGCAAGGAACGGCAC
>DMTG01000223.1 GCA_003477345.1 Succinivibrionaceae bacterium
GCTCTTTACGGCATAGTCAATCTTCTTCTGAGCAACATCGGCTATGTACACTTCAGCGCCCTGTGACTTGGCAGCCACAGCAGCCAGGGCTCCGATGGTTCCGGCGCCTATGACAAGCACCTTATCGCCCTTTTTAGCCTGTCCGCGGGTTACCGCACCGTGATAGGAGATGCAGAAAGGCTCAATGGCAGCCAGCGTGGCCGGATCAAGTCCCTTGCCGTCATAGATTCTCTCAAACGGCATGGTGATGTATTCACTAAACGCTCCGTCACGCTGTGCGCCCATGGTTTCATTATGCTCGCAGCAGTTTACAAGTCCTCTTGCGCAGGAATAGCACTTTGTGCAGTTGAAGTACGGATTGCAGGTTACCACCATGCCTTCCTTAAGCCCGTAGGCCGAAGCATCTCCGTTGAGTTCAACAATCTGAGCTGAGAACTCGTGGCCTGGAATTCTTGGATAGGAGGCATAGGCAAAGGTGCCCTTGTAGGTACCCAGATCGCTGCCGCAGATGCCGCCGCACAGCACTTTTAAAAGGGCCTCGCCTGCTTTAGGGGCAGGCTTTTTAGTCTCTATTATCTGAACCTCGCCCGGCTTTGGTATGATGATTGTTTTCATTGGTAATTCCTTATAAATGTGTATTTATCAGTAAATCAGATTGACTAGTCCGGTGCTGAAGGCTGGCACGAAGGTCAGCAGCAGCAGACAGATAATCAAAAGCGTATAGAATGGCACTGCTTCCTTAATAAAGGTGCCCATAGGACATTTGGTAATTGAGCAGGTAACGAACATCAGCGTCCCCATCGGAGGCGAGAGCGCTCCTAAGGCGAAGTTGAAGATCACCACCATGGCAAAGTGAATCTCGTCAATGCCAAAATGCTTGGCAAGAGGCGCCAGCAGCGGCACCAGAATGATCATGGCGGCATTGCCTTCAATAAACATTCCGATGATGAGCAGGAACAAGTTCACGCATAAAAGGAAAATCACGGCACTGTTTAAGTGATCGATGAAGAGTCCTGTGAAGTACTGCGGGATCTTCTCTTTAGTAAGTGCCCAGGCAAAAGCTGAAGCGCAAGCAATGATGAGCATGATGGCAGAGGCGGTCAGCACGGTTTCCTTCATGCCTCTGATGACATCCTTAAGCGTCATTTCACGGTAGATAACGCCTAAAAGCAGCGAGTACACGATAGCAACAGAGCCAGCCTCGGTCGGAGTAAAGGCTCCTATACGGATACCGCCTATGATAATCACCGGCAGACACAATGGCAGAAAAGCGCCTTTGAAGGTTTCAAAGATTCTCCTGCCTGAAGTATCCACCTTTACAGGACTGCGGTAGCCGCGCTTATAAGACACAAAGCCTACCAGAATCATCAGCACGAGGCACAGCAGGAGCCCAGGTCCAATACCGGCCACGAACAGCTTGCCGATGGAAACATTGGCAATAGATCCGTAAATAATCATGGCAATCCCTGGAGGGATCAGCGGAGTGATGATAGCGGAGGTTGCCACCAGTACCGAGCCGAAGGCCTTGGAAAAGCCGCGGCGTTCCATTTCAGGGACCAGCATCTTAGCTTCCATGGCCGCATCGGCAAGATTTGAACCGGACAGACCGCCCATCAGTGTTGCCACCAGCACGGTAACATGACCAATGCCGCCTATCACATTGCCCACTACCGATTCACAGAAATCCACAATTCTTTTGGTAACGCCCGTGTAGTTCATGAATACGCCGGCGCATACGAAAAACGGAATGGCCAGCAGAGGGATTGACTGTGAACCTGCCAGCACACGCTGCGCCAAAATCACGGAATTGATTTCAGGATGCAGCACAAAGTAGGTGGCAGCAGCACCGAGAATTGCGATAAATACCGGTACCTTTAAAAAGAGGAATACGAGCAGCAGTACAGATGCAAGACCAATTGCAAAATCCATTTATCTGCCCTCCGCCTGAGTGTGGTTTTCGTTTTCAGGTTTCTTTGCAAATTTAGCCCAGGTGGCGCTTATCATCATGACCACGCAGCCTACAGGCATAATGCTGTTTACAAACCACATTGGAATGGCAAGAATATTGGTATGTTTGCCGATTTTAATCATCAGTCCTAAAATATCTACGCCAAGGTAAGCTAGGTATCCTAACACCACCATAACGAGCACATAGTCAAACATTTCAACTGCGTGCTTGAGTTTATCTGGCATTCTGTCCACTACCATCTCCACGGCTACATGACTGCCGTAGCGGAAAGCTGCGCCGCCGCCTAAGAAGGTGAGCCACAGAAAGCACCAGAGCTGTACTTCTTCTGCCCATGCCAGAGGCATTGACAGAACGTAACGCATGATCACTCCGCCGAAGGTCACGACTACCAGCACTACAAGCGCTACGACAGCAATGAGCAGATCAAGGTTACCTATTATTTTTTTTATATCCATGCGTGTGTCCGTTTTGCTTTAAAAAGCCGCCCAGAAAGGCGGCTTCAAATAAGGAAAGAAACTAGTTCATAGCTTTCTTGACAGTTTCATAAAGACCTGGAGTCCAGTCTTTGAAATCTGGCAGTGTGTAGAACTTGGAGGAGGCATCTACGAGCTCTTTCTTAAACTCAGGAGATGGATCCACAACAGTTACGCCTTCAGCCTTGAACTTCTCGATAAGACCAGCTTCAATATCCTCCACGATCTTGTTCTGGTATACACCGGCGTCATGGCAGGTTTCAATGAGCAGCTTCTGCTGATCAGCACTAAGTGAGTTGAAGAACTCGGTACCTACAACCAGGTTGGTTACGTTATATACGTGGCCGTCTAAGAGCAGATACTTGGCAACTTCCTGGAATTTTCCGTTATAAAGCACTGCAAGAGGGTTTTCTACACCGTCAATGGTGCCCTGCTGCAGAGAGGTATAAACCTCGCCTAAGGCCATTGGAGTAGGAGTTGCACCTAAGACTTCAAAGCCCTTGATCTGAATATTGTTGGTAGGAACACGGATCTTAAGTCCTTTGAAGTCGGAGAGCTTGTTGATTGGCTTGGTGGTCAGAGTATGACGTGCACCATAGCGCCAGTCGGTGCCGATGATCTTGAGATGAGCTTTTTCCTCTACGAGCTTGGCCTGTGCCTTATACCAGTCTGAATTGTTGAGCTTGAAGGCCTGATCCCAGTTGTCAAACAGGAATGGTCCGAATACGATGCCTAAATCCTTTACGCCTCTGTCATAGAAGAAGGCGCCGTCGGTCAGGGTTGCTACAGGTTCGCCTGCCACCATCTGATCCATGACATCATCTTTGGAGCCTAACTGTGAGGATGGATACAGCTCCATCTTGAATTTGCCGCCAGAGCGCTCTTCAATGAGCTCTTTCCATTTCTGGCAGCCTAAGTCAAACGGCTCACCCGGGTTATTGGCGTAACCTACACGCAGAGTAACCTGATCGGCTGCATTTGCTGCAGTAATACCTGAAGTTGTCATAACAGCGGCTGCTGTAATTGCTAATGTCAGTGATGCAATTTTTTTCATGTTTAAAATTTCCTTTCCTTATGGTGTGTTGAATGGTTTATCTGGAAACCAGAAAGTAAGTTGCAACTCCTGTGCCACAAAATAACTCTATTGAAATTACGTGAAATTATATAAAGAAAGGATTAAGGCTATTTCATAACGAAACACTATCCTGATTATCAGCGTTTCAGAAGTTTCATTATGAAACATTAAAAGGGTCTAATTTGTCACAAAATTAGCCATAACTAACGAAAAAAGCTGTTTTGAAAGGAAACTTCAAAACAGCTTTGTCTGACTAGCTGAGCTTAGACCGGCTGCGGCTGCTGATTTCTTTTATTGAGCACCTTAAAGATAAACAGCGCAGTGCACAGTACAGCTGCGGCGATACCAACCGGGTTGCCGATTGATGAAGACAGGCGGAAGCCTTCTGGTGCCACCAGAATGTAGGTAACCGTTACTGTAGTCATATAAATAGCCGGCAGGAAAGGCAGCAGATAGGCCTTGTTACTGTGGCTGCGGGCCAGATAGACAGCGCCGCTCCAGAGAACAATGGTTGCTAGAGTCTGATTGGTCCAGGAGAAGTAACGCCATACGATATCGAA
>DMTG01000307.1 GCA_003477345.1 Succinivibrionaceae bacterium
TCAGATGTGCGCGAGCTGGCGCTTATCGATTTTCAGGATATGGTATACGGACCTGTTACCTACGATCTGGCGTCTATCCTCTTTGACTGCTACATAAATCTTGATGCAGCGCTGATAGATAGTCTCTCTAAAAAAGCCTATGATCTCTATAAAAAGGCCGGACTGCTGTCAACTGTGGCCTACGAAGACTTTTTAAGATCGCTTACCCTAACCTCTCTGCAGAGGCATGTTAAGGTGCTGGGCATTTTTGTAAGACTGTATCTGCGTGATCATAAGTCAGGCTATCTTAAGGATCTGCCAAGAGTACTTGCCTATACTTTAAAGGAAGCCGGCAGTTTTAAAGAGCTTACAGGTTTTGTAGAATTTCTTAAAAAATATGTGGAAGGACATCTGCCATGCGTGCAATGATACTGGCAGCAGGACGAGGGGAACGACTGCGCCCTCTGACTGATACCTGCCCTAAGCCTCTTATAAAAGTAGGAGGAAAAGAACTTTTAATCTGGCATATAGAAAGACTCAGACAGGCAGGTATTTCAGAGATAATTGTTAACAGCGCCTGGCTGTCTTCTATGATTGTAGAATTCTTAGGAGACGGGGCCAGGTTCGGAGTTCATATCGAGCATTCTGTAGAAGAGCCGGGCGGACTTGAGACAGCAGGCGGCATTATCAAGGCGCTGCCGTTTTTTGAAGGCAGCGACTTTCTGGTAGTCAACGGTGACACCTATATGGATACTGACTACAGAGAGTTTATCAAAACCCCATTAGAGGGGGCGCTTGCCAGACTATTTCTGACAGTCAATCCTCCGCACAATAAGCAGGGAGATTTTGCTGTCAGTGCCGATCATAAGCTCATAAAAGGCAGCAGCTATACTTTCAGCGGAGCTGCCCTCTATTCATGTCGTGCTTTTGAAGGCTATAGCGTACAGCGTCTGGCGCTAAGATCTTTTTTTGAGCGGTGGATAGAAAAAAAGGAGGCCCTGGCTGAAATATTAAGCGGTCAGTGGTTCGATGCCGGTACGGTAGAAAGATTAAAAATTATCGAAGACTATATAAAGGCCAGATAAATTATGGAAACATGGAAAGGTCGTATTATCGGTGCGCTTATAGGCTTACTGTTTGGTAATCTGATAGGAGCGCTCATAGGCTTTGCTCTTGGCTATTATCTGCATGACAAGCCGAAGAATATCGGTTATGCCAGTGCAGCCAGCGCTCAGAACAGCTTTCGCAATGCCCGATATAATCAGGAGCTTATAAGATCTACCTTTGCACTTATGGGCTTTGTTGCCAGAGGAGCGGGACGTATCAACGAGGCGCAGATCTCCAAGGCCGAGCAGGTAATGCAGCTGATGCAGCTTGATTCAGACTCCAGAGAAGTTGCAAAAAATGCCTTTAACTACGGTAAATCTTCTGATTTTGCTTTAGATAAAGAGATTGAGAGTGTAAGAAAACTCTGCAATCATAATACTTCCATGGTTTCCTATCTCCTGGAAATTCAGGTGCAGATTGCTCTGGCGGACGGCGTGCTTGAAAATCTTGAGCACCAGCGTCTGCTGCAGATAGCAGTCAAGCTTGGCGTGCGTCTGGAGTCGATGGAAAGACTGATTCAGATGCGCCTTGCTGAAATGGAATTTACACGCTCTTTCTACAGCTCAGGCAGCGGTCAGAGCTCAGGTGGCTATCAGCATCAGGGCAGCTACGACTATCAGGATCACTCCTCAGAGCAGAACAGCGGCTATGAACACAACGACAGCTCCAAGCTAGAGGAGGCCTACAAGGTTTTAGGTCTTGATTCCAGTGCCAGTTTTGAAGAGGTTAAAAAAACTCACAAGCGCCTGATGTTCAAATACCATCCTGATCATCTGGCATCGCAGGGTCTTACTCCCGAGATGATGAGACTTTATACCGACAAGGCCAAGGATATTCAGGCAGCTTTTGATCTGATAAAAAGCAGTGTAGGCAGATAGCAGATTTTTTTTCTGACTTAAAACTGTGTTCCGCAGCCAGAAGATAAAAATAGAAGGCCAACTTCTTGATACATAAGGGATCTGACCTAATTTTAAATTCGCATTTTAGTATGCATATTACCAAAGATTGCCGAAAAACCCCTGGCTTGAGCCATGGGGAGAGGTCAATAGTGATAGTAGCTTTTGCGGTAAATTCTCATAAACTAAGCCTTTGGCTGTAGAGGTCCGTAATAATAGCTAGCAGTTGCTCCACCATCTGCGAGGAAAGTTGAACCTGATATAAATGATCCTTCCTCTGACAATAGCAGCTTTGCAATAGTTGCAATCTCATCTGCAGTTCCAGGTCTTCCGGCTGGGCAATTCTTAAACATATTCTTGTAGAAATCTCCTCGTGTCCCGTTAAATTCGTCTAAAGCCAGCGGAGTTACGATAATACCTGGTGCAATAGCATTGATTCTGGCACCTCTCTGCCCCCCAGCGAACCGCTTCGTACATTATTCTCTTTTCGTTGCAGCGTTTTGCTATCTGGTAGGCATGGAGTGTATCTTTAATATTATTTTGCTGAAGAATATGTAACTTTAAAAGTTCGTCAGGTGCAGTGGTTGCAAGTAATCTGTCCTCGTCTGGAGTTAACTGTGGCATTCTAAATCCAGATTGACTGGAGATTGTGACACCGCTACCTCCTTCTGCTATAACTTTTCCAACTTCCTCGAGCAGAACTGCTGTTCCATACAGATCAACTTTCAGAATTGTTTCAATTGAGGCCTGAGAAGGGGAGACTCCTGCACCGTTTACCAGATATTTTATTTCTCCTAAATCCTGAGCCTTTGCAATTAACGAGTGAATAGATTCCTTAGATGACAAATCCATGGTTACAGGTTCAACGTCAAAGCCTGCATTATTCATGATTTGAGAGATTGTCTTCGCATTTTCAGTGTTTTTGTCTCCAAGAATTATTTTCTTGCCGTGTCCGACTCGTCTTGCAATTGCCATGCTGATTTGTCCAGCACCGGTTACAATAATGACATCTTTTTTCATGTTCATTTCCTAGTTGTTATCAATCCATTTGGTTATCTTTGATAAAATCTCTTTGTCGTTGTTCTGTGTCTCTTTTCCTCTTATTGCCAGGCCGACTCTGACATCCGCGGCATGGTATAAGGATTTTAGTCTGAGGTCAAAGGATGAAAGACCACTGCCTTCATGAGTTGCAAACGGATAGATAACCTTGCCGTTCAGATTGTTTTTCTCAAAGAAGGTATACATAATCATAGGAAAGTCTCCCCACCAGACTGGAGATCCGATAAATACCTTGCTGTATTTATCCAGATTTTGTATGTTTCCTTCATACTTTGGTCTTATATTGTTATCCTTTTCCTGACTTGCAAGCTCGGTAAGTTTTCTGTAAGGAATGTTGTAGTTGTCGATAACAGGTTTAACCTCAAAAATATCTGCGTTCAGTTTTTTGGCAATCATTTCTGCAACTACAGCCGTATTCCCTTTTTTTAGATCTCCGTTTAGCTGATTTCCGGCTCTTGAAAAATAAACAACAAGAGTGTCAGAATCAGCGTAGGCTGACGAAATAGCGGTCCATAAAACAGCTGCAGCAAGCAACATTTTTTTAGTGATTCTGAAAAGAGACATATGAATAATTCTCCTATGAAAGAGTCTTTAAAGCCCAGTCTCTGACTTCTTTTTCTGCCATAGGACAGCTTGAGCCAGAAATAGCAATTCCTGCATAAACATCAGCATTTTTACAGTATTCCCGTAAAGAACTTACAGATTTACCCATACCGCTGCCTTCATGAGTCATAACTGAGAAAACTTTCTTTCCTGTAAAATCAAGTTATTCAAGCTGAGTGAACACTGCACAAGGAAATGTTCCCCACCAGCACGGTCCTGCTACAACTATGTTGTCGTACTGGTCTAATGACTTTAGATATTCTTTAAGTTCCGGCCTTGCATTGTTGCGAAGCTCCTCTTTTGCTTCCTGTGTACAGGTGGTGTAGTCAGTGCTGTATTCTTTTACTGTTCTGATCTCAAACAGGTCTGCACTCACAGCATCCCTTATAAATTCTGCTATGTATTCGGTATTGCCTTTTTTTAAATTTACAATGGAGCCTCTTGCATAATTCTGCCCGCGGCGTGAGTAGTAAATCACAAGTGTTTTTGCCATTTTGTCACCTCTATTCTTGGTTTTTCTAAATAATAGTTAGAGTTTTGTTATCAATCAATTTTGTTTTTGGACATTATTGATAAGTTTTGCTAATCTTTTATGTACTTGATCAGTACTTTTATTTTCGGAGATGATGGCTGAATGCTTTTAAAACAGATGCTGTACTTTAAAGCAGTCGTGGATAAGATGAATTTCTATGAAGCGGCCGAAATTTGTAATGTTTCTCAATCTGCTGTTTCTCAGCAGATAAAATCCTTGGAGGAAGAGCTGGGAGTACTGCTGTTAAAACGTCATAATCGCAGCTTCTCTCTTACTGAGGCAGGAAAAATCTTTTACAGAAGAGCCACGGTCATTCTTTCTGATATAGAGATTATGAAAAATGAAGTGATTAAGACGCAGAGACATAACAGAACCAATCTCAGAATCGGTTATCTTATGAATTATGAAGGTTATGAACTTCAAAATGCTGTTGCATCTTTTATGCATAGAAATCCTAACTCTGAAATTGATCTGATTCCCGGTACCCATGAATCTCTTTATGAGCTTCTCAGAACCGAGAGAATAGATATTGCCTTTAATGATCAAAGAAGAGCATTTTCTGATGATTACAAAAACATAGAGCTTGCAGAACTGTACTATTCTGTGGAAATCTCAAAGTTCCATCCGTATGCGAATTTATCTGAAATTGAGGTTGCTGATTTAAAGAATTTTTCCTGTATAGT
>DMTG01000086.1 GCA_003477345.1 Succinivibrionaceae bacterium
TACTCTGATAGCCGTGTTTGAAAATCTGATAGGCATCTGCATGGATATCTTCGAAATCTCCAGAATCAAAGCCGTCCTTATTAACATTGTGGTGGTGATTGCTCTGGGACTGCCATGCATGCTTGGCTATAACCTGCTTTCATGGGTTCACCCCATGGGAGGGGAGAGCACAATTCTTGATACCTATGATTTTGTGCTCAGTGAAAATATTCTTCCTCTTGGTGCTATGTGCTACATTCTTTATGTCTCAATCAAAAGAGGCTGGGGATTTGACAGATATCAGGACGAATGCAATGCAGGCAAAGGAGTAAAACTTCCTGCCTTTGCCAGAACCTACTATAAAATAGTCTTACCACTGGTAGTCAGTGTACTATTTGTTCAGGGCTATATTGGAATCTTCTGCAAGTAAAAACGGAGAAAAATAACATGGCAGAACGTGAACAGTTTTCATCAAGGCTAGGCTTCCTGCTGATAGCCGCAGGCTGTGCAATCGGCCTTGGCAATGTCTGGCGTTTCCCTTACATTACAGGTCAGTACGGCGGTGCGATATTCGTTATCATCTATCTACTGTTCCTGCTGGCAGTAGGCGTGCCTCTGCTTACAGTAGAGCTGGCAATCGGCAGATGCTCCCGCCGCTCTATTGCCAAGGCTTTTGAAACCCTGGAGGCTCCAAAATCCAGATGGCATTACAACAAGTTCTGGCTGATACCGGGCAGCTATATTCTGATGTCGTTTTACGGTCTGATAACCGGCTGGCTGCTTTACTATCTGTATTCATTCTTAACAGGTCAGATGGAATTCGGCATGACCGAGGCGGTTGCCAGTCAGAAATTTACCGATTTGCTGGCTAACCCTCTGACCATGTTTGTCTGCATGACCACAGTTATTCTGGTGTCCTTCCTGGTACTGGTCATGGGTGTGGTAAAAGGCATTGAACGTATTACCAAGCCTATGATGCTCCTGCTTTTGGCTCTTCTCGTCTTCATGTCTGTAAGATCTGTTTTTATGCCGGGATTTTCCGAGGGCATCAGCTATTACCTCAAGCCAAACTTTGATGCCATCGGCGAGAACGGACTGCTGGAAATCCTGTGGGCAGCCATGGGTCAGGCCTTCTTTACCCTGAGCGTGGGTCAGGGCTCCATCGAGATTTTTGGAACCTATGTGGACAAGAGGCACTCTCTTCTGTCTGAGGCTGCTCTGATAGCGGTTTTAGATACTGTCGTGGCTCTGTTGGCAGGTTTTGTTATTTTCCCTGCCTGCTTCAGCTACGGAGTAGAGCCTGGCGCAGGTCCAAGTCTGCTGTTCGTTACCTTAAGCACTATTTTCTCAAATATGGCAGGCGGTATCTTCTGGGGTTCGCTCTTCTTCCTCTTCATGCTGTTCGCTGCGGTTTCAACCCTGATTGCCGTATTCGAAAGTATTGTGGCCATCTGCATGGAGCTGTTCAAATTCTCAAGAATCAAGTCGGTTATCGTGAATTTCTGCGTGATCATGGTTTTGTCAATTCCTCCGCTGTTAGGCTATAACGTGCTCTCCTTTATTCAGCCTTTAGGCGAGGGCAGCACCATCCTTGATTTCCAGGACTTCCTGATTTCAAACAACATCCTGCCTTTAGGCTCGCTTCTGTTTGTGGTGTTTATCACTGCCAAGACCGGTATGCAGTGGCATAAGTACATTGAAGAGTGCAACATCGGTGACGGTATGAAAGTGTCTCCGGCGCTTTTCTGGTATTTCCGCTACGTGATGCCGGTGATTATCGGACTTCTGTTAATCGTCGGATATGTGAAACTGTTTGGATAGAAAAAAGCTAAATCAACAGTGAAATATAGATAAAAATTTTTTTAAACTGCGAACTGATTCATAGAAAAACTGTTCGCAGTTTTTTTATATCGTAATTTTCTGACGTATACTAAATAATGGAGCGCAAGAAGAATCATTTCTTCAAAGAAAGATTTATTTTCAGACAGGCAACTACTATACTGATTCTTTTCTGTCAGCTTTTCATAATTCTAATAAATATAGTCATACAGCAAAACCGGCCTGCAGTACCTTAATGGTATGCTGGGAATATTACTATTAACTACTAACTGTGGTTTGTGACGCTTATGTTTGCTTTAAAAAAAGTTTTCCTGATCACCATAGCTGCGGCCATTACAGCAGCTCCTGCTATGGCAGTTCAGACTCATAATGAATCCTATCAGTCAACCCCTTTCCCGGTATCCTCAAAGCAGATTGCACAGCGCGAGGCATACAGACAGGCCAAAGCGGCCATTAAAAACGGCGACTATTCTGAAGCTAGGAGTCTGCAGAACGGTATTCTGAAAGGCTATAGTCTGAATGTCTGGCTTGACTACTACTATCTGACCAATGATCCTGAGACCAGCAAGTTTAAAAAGGTCAGGGAGTTCTTAAAGAACAGTAATCACAGTGAGCTCAACCGCATCCTCACTCAGAAATACGTTGAATATCTAGGAGAGAGGGGACAGTTTGCCAAGGTCAATGAGCTGCTGCCTCACAAGCCTTTTGCTGATGAGGAAGTAAACAGCAATTACAAAAAGAAAATGCAGTGCCGCTTTTATGAGGCGCGCTGGCATCAGAATAAGGCAACCGGCGATGCAGTAGCGTTTGCAGCTTCACTTTATAAAAATCTTAAAGGCTATCCAAGTGACTGCGACAGCTTTGTAGAGCTCTGGAAAAGCAAGGGCTATCTTTCTGACAAGGAAAGAATGGCCAAATTTGAAAGCGCCTATGTTACCAACCGCTATGAGTCGGTAGCCCGCTCGCTTGCGTCGCGCCTGTATTCCTCAGACTTCGGTGAAGTGGTCGGCAAGGCCATGAACCTCTATAAGAATCCGTCAGAAATCATGTCCATGCGCAATGACGGCAGTGCCACTACCAGAAGAGCCGCTGTCCTGGCCTTCAAGCGCATGGCAAGTCTTGACAGCAAAGATGCTCAGGCTCAGTTTGAAACCTTTAAACAGCTCTTTAAGCCTACAGTTACCGAGAATGTTGAAATCGCAGCTATTCTGGCAGAAGGCCTGATGAGCAGAAACAATTCCTCCAAAGCCGATATTGCCTGGGTAGATAAGAATCTGCCGGCGGTAGGCTGGAGCGACAAGCTCATAGAACTCAGACTGCGCAGGGCAATCTGGTACGCGCAGTGGGATAAGACCTATGATTTGATCTCTTTACTGCCGGATTCTGCTCAGAAGGATATCAACTGGCAGTACTGGAAGGGCTACAGCGCCTCTATGCTTGGCAGAAAGGATGAAAGCCACCGAATCCTGCACGCTGTTGCCAAAGACAGAAGCTTCTACGGTTTTCTTGCCGCTCAGAAGGCCGGTATGGAACTGCCGTACAATCACAAAAAGCTCAGTCACAATGTAAGATGGCCAAGCACGGTTGCTGACAATGAAGCAGTCAGACGCTTCTTTGAGCTCTACAGCATGGATGATCCGAATGCTGATATAGAATGGAGAGAAATCGCCAAAACCGCTTCTGATGACGAGGCCATGCTGATGGCTGACTGGGCTTTGAACACCGGCAATACCGGCTATGCAATCCAGAGCGTGATTTCAGGTCAGCGCTGGGATGCCTTAAGCTACCGTTTCCCTATACCGTATAAGAATATCTACACCCGCTACGCTAAGAGCACTAAAGTGCCGCTCACGTTCCTCTATGGCATTTCTCGTCAGGAAAGCATGCTAAATCCTGTTATCAGATCTCCTGTAGGGGCTGTGGGACTTATGCAGCTGATGCCGGGCACTGCCCAGATGGTTTCAAAGAAGAACCACTGGAAATACAACGGCGCCAAAGATCTCATCATTCCTGAGAACAATGTGCGCCTTGGCAGTATGTACCTGCGCAATATGTTAGACAAGTTTGACAACAACCGTATTCTGGCCTCTGCCGCCTATAACGCAGGGCCAAACCGCATCTACCGCTGGAAGTCTCATGACGGCATCAGGCGCGATGCGGCCATGTTCGTTGAGAATATTCCGTTTAACGAGACCCGCGACTATGTGCAGAAGGTGCTGCTGTATGATGCAATCTACGGCCGCCTGATTAACGGCTCCCGCGGTTCAATTCTGAACAGTCATGAAATGAACTACGCCTATTAAGACCAGAAGACAGCGGCAGTGGCCGCTGTCTTTTTAAGAAAAATAAAAAAATTACAAAATCATACTTTACAAAGTTTTATAATCTGCTATTATTATCCCCGCATTCAATGATGTGCCCAAGTGGTGGAATTGGTAGACACGCTACTTTGAGGGGGTAGT
>DMTG01000089.1 GCA_003477345.1 Succinivibrionaceae bacterium
CGTAAGGCAGCATTCACTAATAAATCAAAAAGTACATTGCAATAAAAGATCTTAAGTAGCATAATTTCTCCATATTGCTTGTCGGAGTGCTTAAGGCTGAGATTGCAACTGTGCAAAATCCGATTACCTGATTGGGATAATACCTGCGTAGGGAACTAAGCTTTCGGCATGCGTATGTGTTTTTATTATTATTAAAAAAGGAGCATGCTGTGACCAAATCTCATACCTATCAGCCTGACATTCATCGCATCTATATTAAGGGAAGCAGTGAAGATATACAGGTTCCCTTCAACGAAATCAGACTGTCAAATCAGGAATGCATAAAAGTATCCACTGTAGAAGGACCTGATTCTGAGTCTAAGGTTCTGCCTGAGCTTAGAAAAAACTGGAACAGCAGCTCTTATAGTGCAAACGAGGTCTGCAAGGTTAAGAAGACTCAGCTGGATTTTGCCAGGGAAGGCGTAGTTACCAAAGAGATGGAATTTGCCGCCATCAGAGAGTCGTTTTCTGCAGGCAGTGACATGACTTTCTCTCCTGACTGTGTAAGAGAGCAGATCGCCTCAGGCAGGGCAGTAATTCCGGCCAACATTAATCACCCTGAATGTGAACCTATGATTATAGGTACCAAATTCGCAGTAAAAATCAATGCCAATATCGGCGCCTCTTCGGTATCCTCAGGCTTTGATGAGGAAATAGCCAAGCTAAGGCTTTCTCTTAAGCACGGTGCCGATACCGTAATGGATCTTTCTACCGGCATAAGTGAGCTGATGCAGCTGAGACAGGCGATTTTAAGAGCCTCTCCGGTACCAATCGGAACCGTACCGGTGTATGAGGCCTTAGACAGAGCTGAAGGCAATCCTGAGAAGCTTACCTGGGATATGTTTAAAAATACGGTTATCGATCAGGCAAGGCAGGGTGTTGACTACTTTACAATTCATGCGGGTCTCAAGCAGGAACTGCTGCCGCACGCCGCCAGAAGAATGCTTGGTATAGTATCAAGAGGTGGCTCGATTATGGCCTCCTGCATGATACGCCGGGATGAGGAGAACATGGCCTATGAGCACTTTGACGAGCTGCTTGAAATCTGCCATGACTATGACGTTGCGCTGTCACTAGGCGATGGACTCAGACCTGGCTGCATCAGCGATGCCTGTGATGAGGCACAGTACGGCGAGCTTAAGGCTATAGGAGAACTCTCTAAACGCTGCTTTGAGGCAGGAGTTCAGTGTTTTATCGAGGGACCTGGCCATGTGCCGATGAACCGCATTGAAGAGAATCAGAGACTGCAGGAGAAATACTGCAGCTATGCGCCTTTCTATACCTTAGGGCCTCTGGTTACAGATATCGCTCCTGGCTATGATCACATCACGTCTGCTATCGGAGCTTCCATGATAGGAAGCTTTGGTACTGCCATGCTCTGCTACGTAACTCCGTCTGAGCATCTGGCATTGCCTACCTCCGAGGATGTAAAGACTGGACTTATCACCTATAAGCTGGCAGCTCATGCGGCAGATCTGGCCAAGGGACTTCCAGGCGCTAAACTGCGTGATGATGCAATGGCCAGAGCCAGAGCAGAATTCCGCTGGTATGATCAGTTCTCACTATCCTTAGATCCTCTGCATGCCTATGAGGTATGGGCCTCACAGATGCCGGAGAACTGCGGGCACAAGGTGGAGTTCTGTTCCATGTGCGGACCGCGTTTCTGCCCGATAAGACTAAACAGAAAGCTTCAGGAAAAATATCCTGTTGAAAAATAGAAATGTCCTTAAGCCGTCTTACGGCTGATTTAAAGATTTTATCCATAAAAAAAGACAGAACATCAAATGTTCTGTCTCCTTAAATTTTTATAAAGAGAGTTAAGACTTAATCTTCTCTACTGATCTTAAAAGCTCCTCTAACAGCTCAACGGAATGAGCGACTTCTTCCTGAGCTTCCTGAACCTCTCCTGCAAGTGCCTGAGCTGAATTGGTAATATCCTGCATATTGGTAGAGATTTCGGAAGTAGCGGTGGTCTGCTCTTCTGCTGCAGTGGCAATCTGGGTTATCTGACTATTTACGCTTGATACCTGACCTGAAATGTCATTTAACAGATCCTGAACAGAGCCGGTTTCAGTGGCAAGCTGATTCATGTGGGCCAGAGAGTCGGTCATAGACTGGTTGGCGCTGTTGGCATCTTCCTGAATCTTGGCAACCATGCGGGTGATTTCCTGCGTGGAGGTTGAGGTCCTTGAGGCCAGCGCACGAACTTCATCTGCTACCACGGCAAAGCCCTTGCCGGCTTCACCTGCACGGGCAGCTTCGATGGCGGCATTAAGCGCCAGCAGGTTGGTCTGGTTGGCAATATCGTCAATAGTTTCCACAATGGCGCCAATGGCCTGAGACTGATTAACCAGCTCCTGCACGAGTTTGGCATCTTCCTGAGATTTTTTAACCTGATCCTGAATGCCGTGGATGGTTCTCTGAACTTTGCTGACACCGTCAATAGTTGTCTGATTGGAACGGTGGGCATCAGCTGCGGCGCTTTCACAGTTTTTGGCAATGTCTGAAGTGGTGGATACCATCTCATCAGAGGCGGCTGCTACGGTCAGCGCACGGTTCTGGGTGTTCTGGGAGCTGTCATTGATGGTATTGGTGACCGCGTGAATGGCATTAACCTTGTCTTCAATTTTGGCAACATTGTCCTTGATGATTTTTACCAGCTGCTGCCAGGACTGACGCATCTTTTCAAGACTTGAAAGCAGTACACCGAATTCATCTTTGTGATGATTTACAATAGGCTTGGTAAGATCGCCCTTGGCAATGGTTTCAGCACCTTTAACCGCTTCATTCAGGGCTCTTAGAATTGCATTGGAGAAGAGCATGGCAATTGCAATTGCAATCACAATGGCTGCAGTGGCAGAACCCATGATGATATAGATTGGAGTGCGGCTTGATTCCTTATAGAGTTCTTCTAAGGCCAGATTCAACTGGTATTTGCTGACTTTCATGGCGTTGGCCGACATGGTATCTACGCAGTCAGAAAATATGTTGTTGTAAGTATCAGAAAGAGCCTGACTGTCTCCTGCTTTTAAGGCATCCAGGTAGACGGTAGGAGCCTGTGCAAGGATAGTGGCAGCAGCTTCCTTCATGGCACCGATTTCTTTAGGATAGCGGGCGGTGGAGAGAGCATCGGTTGCCTCTTTAAGCTCTTTTGATATGTCTGGCCAGAACTCATTGAATTTATCAAGACCGTATTCGCCTGACTGGATCCTGAAAAGAAGGTCGTCAGCGGCGATGCCTGAATCATAGGCACGCATGGTTCTGCCATGTCTCACGCTGAGAATCTGGTGGGCCTGAACAACAACTTCATTTACGCTGTTTAATCTGACAACTGATATTACGGAGATAATCGCAGTAAAGAAGATAATTATGAAAAATGAAAGCAGGAGCTTTATTTTTACACTCATGGAAGCTAGCATGATGACATCCTGATTGTGTGTAGATTAATATATTAGAACGGTTAATTCTAATAACCCTATGCTAAGTTAGCATTAAGTCCTGTAAAAAGCTCAATGCTGCTGAAAATAGGCGAGGAAAATCACATTTAACAGTTTAATAATGTGCAGCAGGTCGTCTTTTTATAAGTTTGAGCGCATATTTATTCTATCTACAGAACGCGCGGCGGTCCTGCTGAGAATCTTCGAAGAATTTTCAGACTGCAGGCATCTTTTCAGGTATATGGAATAAAATCCTTAAAATTCAATAGATAAATCTTATACTTTCAAAAAAATATTCAGAATATTGATGCAGATCACTAAAAAAGTGCTGTAAAGGGCTTGCATTGCTAGTATGGAAGTGATTATGCAAAAAATGCCGAAAAATTTTTTATAAAACTCACAATTCTCTGTTATACCGTAATTTTTTTTGAATTCTAACTTGAGATCCTGAGGATCTAACACTATTATAAGTATTGTTGGTTACATTAAATCTATAAATAATAATTAGTAAGAGCAAAACAAAAGGGAATGTCAGATGAGAGAACAGGTACGTGTATTCAAAAAATATGCACCAAGACAGATTGCCAAATATGTCTGCGATTTTTTCAAGGGAACTTTTAATATTTTAGGTATAGGTTTATTCTCCTTTGAAGGAGGCAGAGTAATCATAAAGGGTGAGACCAGTCAGAAGCGTCTTACCGTATGCAGAGAGATAAACAGTGCAATCAGGGATATGACCAGTCACCTGCAGATGAGCTAGGAAAGATTTCAGTATGTTAGGGCTCCTCGTTAAAAAGGAGCCTTTCTTTTTCGCAGAGTTTAGCTTTTTTGCAGATAAGTACAAGTTTTTCTTTACCGATAACGTTATGCTAGAAGAAGTGGTAGGTTAATTTACGAGTATGAAAACTATGTCTGTTTATAAAAGTCTGCTGCTGGCTCTGGCGCTGGCAGGATCTGCTGCTGCCAATGCAGGGGCGCAGAAGCTCACCATTGTCAATCACACCCCAGATGATCTGACCGGGATCTTTATATCCGAGGCCGATTCACAGGAATGGAGCGAAAATTTTCTTCCAGATGGCTTCGTGCTGGTGCCTGAACGTCAGATAACCGTTAAGATCAAGCAGTACCATGAGTTTGATATTCATACCCGCTATGGTGATCGAATTGATCATTATGAAGATTATCCAGGTACAGTAACTCTTATAGAGCTCAAGGGCAGAGGCAGGTCTAATTACGAATAGAGCACCGTGAAACAGGTGTTTGCCAGTACTGTAAAATCAAGCTATAATCAGTGATATTTAGACTTTCTTATTGTTTTGCCACAAAAAATAACGGCAGACAATATTCAGATCAAAGTCACGTATCACAGATGCCCTAAGGGCTATGTGATAAAAGACTTCAGATACTGGCAGGGAAGTTGTAACATAAGACAGATTTGGTAGAGAAATATAAATATATGTCAAAGCTTTCAGATGATCCGGAAATCAGCGCAATTCATAAACTTTTAGACGATCCTCCCACCGGCCCTGAGATAGAAGAGGCCATAACCACTGAATTATTCACGGTACAGGATGTGGTGCGCTATTTAGTGTCCTGTTTTGCCTCCCACCATGTGTTTGTAGGCCATGGAACGGATAATTACTGGGATGAAGCTCTGGAAATCGTGCAGGCGGTTATGCATCTGCAGCCTCCTTGTGATGACTCTACCCTTACTTCGAGACTTACAGCAGAAGAGCGTACGCTGATTGCCAAAATCGCCAAGCTGCGCATCCTGGACAGAATTCCTGCTCCTTATCTTACTCACAGAGCATTTTTCTGCGGCCGAGAATTCTATGTGGACAGCCGCGTGATTGTGCCGCGTTCACCAATCGGCGAGATGATTGAAGAGGGCTTCAGCCCATATTTAGAGCGTACCCCTGAAAGAGTGCTGGATATGTGCACAGGCTCAGGCTGCATAGCAGTAGCCATTGCTCTGCATTTTGACGGAGACACTGAAGTTGATGCGGTGGATATCTCCGATGAGGCTCTGGAAGTTGCCAGAATCAACATTGAAGGCTACGATCTTGAAGATATCGTAACTCCTATCAAGAGCAATCTGTTCGATTCACTGCCAGACGGTGACAAATACGATCTGATTGTTGCCAATCCTCCGTATGTAGACGAGATGGATCTTGAAAACATGCCAGAAGAATTCCACAAGGAGCCGGATGAGGCTCTAGGCTCCGGTCAGGACGGCCTCAACTGTGCCAAGAAGATTCTTGCAAAGGCTGCCGATTATCTGGATGAAAACGGCATCCTGGTTATGGAAGTTGGCAATTCAGAGGAGCATCTGGTGGATGCCTTCCCGATGGTGCCTTTCCATTTTGTCGATCTTAAGAAGGGAGGTACCGGAGTATTTGTCTTAAGCTATGAACAGCTTAAAGCCTATCACGAGGTATTTGCCAAAGCTGCGGATGCTATAGGAGACTGATTTATGGCAGGTAACACCTTTGGTGAGTATTTCAGACTGACCACCAGCGGAGAAAGCCATGGCCGGGCGCTGCTTGCGATCATAGACGGCTGTCCGCCATTAATCGAGCTTGATGAAAGTGTAATTCAGCCGGATGTCGACAGGCGCCGTCCGGGATCTACCCGTTATGGAACTCCAAGAAATGAGGCTGACAAGGTACAGATTCTCTCTGGAGTCTTTGAAGGAAAAACCACCGGTACACCGATTGCAATCATGATCGAGAATACCTCTCAGCGTTCAGTAGACTACTCACAGATCATGAATTCCTTCAGACCGGGACACGCTGACTATACCTATCTGATGAAATACGGCATCAGAGACTATCGCGGAGGCGGAAGAGCCTCAGCCCGTGAAACTGCGGTCAGAGTTGCGGCAGGAGCGGTAGCCAAGCAGGTCTTAAAGAAGCTTTTCAATGTGACGGTAGACGGCTGTGTGACGGCCATAGGCGGTATCAGCACTGACGTGTATGATCCTAAGGAGTCGCTTGCTAATGATTTTCACTTTGCAGATGCCTCCAAACTTCCAGAACTCAAGGCCCTGTTTGCTGATCT
>DMTG01000013.1 GCA_003477345.1 Succinivibrionaceae bacterium
TGAGGAGGCAGCAGCAGAGGATACTGCCACAACCGATGCAGCTGCAGAAGACACTGCAGCTGATACCGCAGCCGCAGCTGACAGTAATCAGGAGGCCACAGCTTCTGAAGATGAGACTTCCTTTACTCCAAAAGATGAGGATGCCGCGGCAGAGGCTGCTGGCAGTCAGGAGACAGCAAAGGCAGATTCCAGGGCAGAGGCCTGCTCTTTAACCTCAGACAATGACTCTGAGGTCATCAGCAACTGCATGAAGACCAGTCCTAGTGATGAGGTTTTAGCCGATCTGGTAAAAGAGTCCCTGGCCAACAAGCGCTGTGAAATTGCCAAGCGTATTATGACCAGCCGCGGCCGATCTGCAAGTCAGGCGATGGCTCTTATGTATGCCAAGCTCTCTGATCCTAATGCCCAGAATATGTCTGACTGTATACCAAAGGACAGCAAGAGTGCCGTCTACTGGTACGAAAAGGCTTTAAAACATGGGGATAATGCTGAGGCACAAAATGCCCTGGAGAAACTTAAGAATGAATAAGAAGATTTCAGCAATGGCAGCCTGTATGCTTTTTGCTCTGCAGGGAGCGGTGGCAGCAGACAAGCCTCTGTTAATGGAAGGCAAGAGCGCAGAGAGTTCTCTTTATCAGCGTGTGCTTACAACGCCAGCCTGTGTGCTGAAAAAGAGCGCCTCGGATAAGAAAGGTACAAAGGTTAACGCTTTTACCCGCTACTATGTATATAAAAAGGACGGCTCCTCTCTTGCAGTAGGACCTGACACCACCGGAAAAATTTCAGGCTACATAGACGAGTCCTGCGCTATTGAATGGAAGCAGCAGACTGCGCTGATGTTCACTAATCCTGCCGGCCGCAACCGCTCTTTAATCTTCAACAGCAAGGATGCGCTGCAGGATATTGTGGACAGCAAGAATCCAAAGGAGGCTGTAATGCCTCTTATGGACAAGGCTATAAACAGCGGCAAGGCTGATAACGTGGTGGCAGTGGAGCCCGAGAACTACATAGACTATAAGAAGCAGTTCTATCTTCTGCCGGTAATCGAGGCAGAAGAGTCAATGTTTGACGATGGCAACTATACCCGTGAGCTCAAGGTGGCTTCGATTAATGATAAGAGCACGGCCAAGAAAGAGTCAGCTGACGACTCTCAGAGCGAACTCAAGTCCTTCAAGGCGGCCATGGTTTTCGTGGTGGACTCCTCCATCTCCATGCAGCCGTATATTGACAGAACCAAACAGGCCATAAAGACCATCTACAAGCGTCTTGAGAAGGAGCATCTGCAGAACAGCGTGCAGTTTGGTCTGGTATCTTTCAGATCGAGCACCAAGGCTGTGCCGGGGCTTGAATATACGTCAAAGATGTTCGTACACCCGGGCAGCGCCAATTCAGTTGAAGAGTTTTCAGAAAAGCTCAAGACCCTAGATCAGGCCAAGGTATCCAGTGCGCTGTTTGACGAGGACGCCTACAGCGGCATTCATACAGCCTTAAACGAGGTGGACTGGAATTCCTTCGGCGGCCGTTACGTGGTGCTGATAACCGACGCTGGCGCCATTGAAGGCAGCAATAAGCTCTCCTCCACGCTTTTAGATGCGCGTGAGCTAAGACTGGAAGCCTCTCACAAGGGAGCAGCCATCTATGCGCTGCACCTCTTGACTGACAGCGGCAAAAGGCATGGCAACCATGACAAGGCCAAGGCTCAGTATGAAGATCTGACCTTCAATGAAATTCTGCAGAAACCTCTTTACTATCCGGTGGATGCCGGCGATGTAAACTCTTTTGGCACCATGATGGATACGCTTGCGGACAATCTCACCGAGCAGGTCAAGAATGCAGCCATGGGCAAAGACAGCGCAGGGGCTGCCGGCAGTGCCAGAAAGGATGAGGACTCCAAGAACATCAGCACCGAGGATATGGACCTCTTAGGGCACGCCATGAAGCTTGCCTTCCTCGGCAGCCGTCAGCAGACTACGGCGCCTGATTTCTTCTCAGGCTGGCTTTCAGACCGTGATCTTATTGATCATCAGAAGCCTACGGCAACTCCTGTGGTGCTGCTGACCAAGCTGCAGCTCTCTGACTTAAAGGAGATCACCACCCGTATTCTGGATTCGGCCAATGCCGGCATTTTAAATCCTGATGATATGTTCGCGCAGCTGCGCTCAGTGGCGGTAAGTCTCGGCCGTGATCCGTCCGCTTTAGGCGACTCTAAGACTCTGAAGCTCTCGGAAATGGGACTTTTAGGAGAATATTTAGAAGGGCTGCCGTACAAGAGCAGAATACAGGATTTAGACGAGGACACCTGGTCTTCGATGGGACCTGATGAACAGAATCAGACCATTGAGGATTTAGAGAGCATGCTTGCCTACTATCAGCAGTGCAACGATGACAATGACAGGTGGGTATCACTGGCTGAAGATGCCGACGCTTCCGAGAATGTCTATCCGGTTCCGCTGGAGGCTCTGCCTTAGATGAACAATAACTCCTCTCTTATAATCGAGATCCGCAGTCTCGTCTACAGCTACGAAAAAGCCTCCGACGAGTCGGGTTTCTGTGTGACTCTTGAGGAGCTCAGCCTTAAGAGGGGAGAGGTTGCATCCTTAACCGGAGTCTCTGGCTCCGGCAAGTCCACCCTGCTTGAGTGCATAGGCCTCATCCGGGATAATTTTCAGGCCGAGTTTTTCTCAATTAAAGATCAGCAGGCCCAGAGAATGTCGCGCGCTGACAAGGCGGCGCTTAGGGCCGGCTTTTTAGGATTTATGCCGCAGAACGGGGGACTGCTGCCGTATCTTACGGTAAGAGAGAATATCAGTCTTCAGATAGAGCTGGCGCTGAAGGCCAGACTTATAAAATCCTCAGCCTCGGTAATAGCCGAATATCTTGAAGGCATTCTGCCAACTATAGAAAAGTTTGAGATGCTCTCCTGCCTTGATAAATACCCAGAAGAGCTTTCCATAGGTCAGAGGCAGCGGGCGGCCTTCTTTAAGGCGCTCTCGCATAAGCCTGAGCTGATTTTAATCGATGAGCCGACATCCTCTTTAGATCCTGCCAATGCCGATCTGCTCTTTGACACCATACTAAGATCCTGTGAGAGCTTAGATACCACCGCGCTTATGGTCACGCATGATGTAGCGGCCGTAAGAGAGAGGCACATAAAGGAATATACCTACAGTACCTCTAAGAGCTCTCCTAGCCACAGCGTATTTGCCTTAAGTAAAGACAGTACCCCTGAGAGCGGTATTGAAGAGAGCTTAACTAACGAGAGTATCTCTGAGAGTGCTCAAGTGAACGGAGGGCCTTTATGATCCTGCGTCTTGCCTATAAGGATTTAAAGAAAGACAGGCTGATGAGCCTGTGCATCATAGCCGCCATGACAGCCGTGATAGCACCGCTTCTGCTGCTGTTCTCTCTGCGCTACGGCATTCTGTCGACTCTTGAGGACAATCTTAAGAACAATCCTCTGAATCTTGAAATCAAGATGCTCTCAGGCCACAAGCTCAAGGCAGACTTCTTTGAAGAGCTAAGGCAGAATCCGCATACCGGCTTTGTAATCGAGATGACCCGATCTTTAAGTGTCACCTCGGATGTAAAGGCCGGCAGCAAAGTCTTAACCTCGGTTGAATCTCTGCCAACCGCGCCTGGTGATCCGCTGGTGGCGCTGTCGTCCTTAAAAGGTGATCTGCAGGACAGGGAAATCTATATAAGCTCTGCTATGGCTGAAGATCTCGCGCTTACGCAGGGGGATGAAATCCGGGTGGTCATAAGACGTACCCGCGGAGGCCGACAGGAGACCGGCAGTGAAAACTTCACGGTACAGGGCGTAATAGCAGGAGGTCTGCTGCCAAGACATACCATGCTCATGACCTTAAAGGCCCTTACAGATATGGAGGACTTCCGCGACGGCTATGAGCCTGAGCTGTTCTCAGACG
>DMTG01000302.1 GCA_003477345.1 Succinivibrionaceae bacterium
TATGAAGCAAGAGCCAACTTAATGATGGCCTGTTCCTTCGGTTGCAACGGTATCCTGGCAATCGGCCGTGACAATTCTTCATGGGCCTGCCACGCAATTGAGCATGAGCTGAGCGCCTACTATGACATCACCCACGGTGTAGGACTTGCCATCGTAACTCCTTCCTTCATGCGCTACTGTCTTAACAGTGAGACTGTTGAGCGTTTTGCTCAGTATGGTGAAAATGTCTGGGGTATTACCGGAGATGACAGAATGGAAATTGCCAAAAAGGCAATCGACAAGACTGAAGAGTTCTTCAAATCCTTAGGCATGCCTTCAAAACTGTCAGAGCTTGGCATTACCGATGAGCACTTTGAGAATATGGCTACCCATATAGAAAATCACTGGTTTGCTCAATTAACCAATGCGTTAAGACCTATTGATCATGCAGGAATTGTAGAGATTCTCAAGAATTGTCTGTAATACTGCTTAAAGGAATAACTAACAACCAATTATTATTAGAACACAACGTAAATTATAAAAATAATTAAGGTATTTGTAATTTCTAATAGCCTGACTCCACCTGCTGTATGGCAAGTGGAGTTTTTTTATGGTCGGCTATTTTAGAAAAAGTCGGAAGCCGCTGATACAGAAATTCTCTTAACAAATCTTCTTAAAATCAGTAATGTGGCGGCGGAACTTCGTCTTTTAGATCTCTTACTGCATAAGGATCGCTTACTTTTGAAAACAGCAGCTTAAACTGGCGCTGCAGATTATCAAGTGCTTCAAGCGCTTTGGTAAGTTCCTGTCCCTGACGCTCAAGACCATCCTCAAGCCAGGCGATTTTTTCTTCTAGTTCGGTAATTTTTTTCTGTGTATCCATTTTTTTGTGTGTCATGAAAAATAAATTTGAGTTGCAATTTTAGTATCTTTTTTGACAGATTGGTCAATAAGTAAAAAATTAATGCTGAATATTAAGGAAATAATCTTATTACCTGAAATGCCGATTACTTCAGACAAACTAAAGTTGCAGAAGGACAATGAAAATTAGCCTTCTATTACCTGATATTTCACATATATAATTCTTATACAGAGGAATTAATGAAATAGTTTTGCTTTTTTTTGATAGATTAGGCGAAAAAATCCGATAAATAAGTTAATATTAGCATAGGCTAACTTTGGTTGAGGTTGACTTTATGTTTACAAAGCTTTTCCAGAATTTTATTCCGGAAACCATGCAGGCATACTATATCGTAAATCAGGTAGAGGTTATGCATGCTATCGAGGGACGTCTGAGAGTAGTGTACAAGAAGCTGAAAACTGACGACTCCCTGTATGAAAGTGTTTGTGAACAGCTAGACGGAATTGAGGCTATTACTGACTGGAAAATCAACCGAACCACAGGAAGCGTAACCATAAATTATGATCCAGAGCTGATTGAACCAGATTCATTTTTAGAGAAACTGGTAGAAGGGGCTAAGGCTAAATATCAAAAAAGGGTATAAGAATATATGCAAAACGTAAAGAGTTTATCATCTGGAGTTTCTGCTTTACAGGTTCCAGGTTTTTCTACAGGCATCAAGATTGGCGTTAAGCTCAGAGAACTGCTGTTTTCTAATGACGGCATGGTGATTGCCCATAGAATCAAGGGCAGAAGACGCTATGTATGCAATGCTTTAAAGCGCAATGAAGAGGCCTGCAGGGAGCTTGAGCAGATTCTCGCAGATTTCCCGGGAATTACCAGCGCTAAGGTAAATCCGATTACAGGATCAGTAACCATTACCTATACTCAGACAGAAAAGGCAATTAATGCTCTGTTTGACGCGCTGTCACATCAGATTGCAGGCAAGCACGCGGTGCAGGAGGAGACTATCCTGCCAACCGGTATGCTTACCGTAGGTGATAACATTAATGATACTTTTCGTAATGTAAAAACCAGAATCACCAAATTCTTCAATCATGCCTCTCCGGCATTTTTCTCAAGATTAATGGGTGCAGTGCTGCTTATATACGGCTTAAACCGCGTAATAAGAGGCAAAGAGCTGCCGGCAGGTCCGCAGCTTACTCTCTGGGGCCTGGCACTTTTAATGAGACCATCCCATCCTGAGCCTAAGGGTATTCACGTTGATGGTATGGACTCAAACGAATAGTACAATAGCCTTTTAAGGCGGAATTTTTAGAATAACAAGTAAAGGCAATAATATATGAAAACAGTTAAGATTCCATTTCCTGGAAAATATGATTATTCAAAGTGCTGTCTGATTGAGGCAAAGCTCAGATCTTTATCTAATGTATGCTCAGCATTTATAGGAAATGGCTATCTTAAGCTTTCACTTGTTAAGACTGATAAGGCATCTGTTGCTAAAACTCTGCTGTCAGCATCTAAAATCTTAGGAGGCGATCTGGTAAGGCAGCAAGTTGCAGTGGTCAGGAATTCCAAAGAGCAGCTGAGCACTAAGAATGTTTCAGAAAATGATATCAACGCAGATTTCAAGGCTCACAGAACTCAGGCTCTGATTTCCCTTGGCTGCTTTGTATTCTTTGAAGTAATGCGCCGTGTAAGCCCTACATCCTTTGCAGCAACTACGCTTTTAAGAAGCGCTGGCGTCCTTTTAATGTCCTCTCAGCTTTTAAAATCCGGCATAGGCGAGGCTATCAGGGATAGAAAACCAAATGCCGATACTCTGACAGTAACAGCGGTATTGGCCTCGGTTGCAGCCGGCAAGCCAGAGTCTTCTCTTACTCTTCTGACTCTGTCAAACTGCGCTGAAATGCTGACAACCCTTGCAGCCCAGAAACCCCGTAATAAC
>DMTG01000094.1 GCA_003477345.1 Succinivibrionaceae bacterium
GAGTTCTGCCTTGCTACCGTGTGCTCTCACGGCAAGCTCTCCTACAATGCCGTTTCTGATTATCTCGAAGGAAAGGCTGACTGCGAATTCAAACCAGATGAAGAGATAGCTTCTGTTCTAAAGATGCTGGTAGAACTTACCAATCTGCGCCATTCCTATCGTTCTTCGCATGCTGCCGATTTCATAAATAAACCTGATTATGATTTTGTATTAACTCAGGACGGGGCATTAGATCACATAGAGGTCAATCACCGCAGAATATCAAACCTGATAGTAGAAGAGTGCATGATTGCCTCTAATATAGCTGCAGGCGAATTCTTAAGCAAAAAGCTTAATGCCGGTATTTTCAATACACATAAGGGCTTTGACTTAACCAGGAAGAAAGAAATTCTTGAACTCTTAAAGCAGGAGCAGTATCCGGAGGAGAATACCGATATTGCTTCAATTGCAGGTTACAACGCAATCAGGCGCTTTGCGATAAGTAATCAGAATTTTTATATGGATGCGCGTGTCAGAAAACTCCAGGAGTATTCGCAGATCAGCATTGTGCCTGCACCGCACTATGCCTTAGGCGTAGAGAATTACGCAACCTGGACATCTCCGATAAGAAAATACGGCGATATGATAAATCACAGGCTTATTAAATCGATAATCGTAAGCTCTGAGCATCCAAAAATGCCTGATGACGATACCCTGTCGGCAATGAATACCGCAAGAAGGACCAACAGAATGGCCGAGCGCGACGTAAAAGACTGGCTGTATGTTGATTATTTAAGACCTGAAATAGAGAAGAAAACCGTATTTACCGCCGAACTTTTTGACGTGAGCCGCGGCGGACTCAGGGCGTTTATTAAGGAAAACGGCGCCATGGCTTTTATTCCGTTCAGTTACATTGCGTCTCAGACAGAAGATCTGCAGTTAGACTCTGATGCAGGAAAAGTACTGGTAAAGGGAGAGACTGAACTCAAGCTTGCTGATGAGTTTAAGGTAAGAGTTGTGGAAGTTGAATCGGATACTCACTCCATTACCGCAGCTCCTGCTGAACCTGTCGGCGGACTGATGCTGCCAGACATTGAGAAATTAAAAAAGGAGAAAAGCTCTTTCTCCTCTAACGGTTCAGGCGGCAGACGTCGCTAGTTTTCTGAACCTTATCCTTATAAAAAAACAGTTTCTGCAGCTACTGCAGAAACTGTAGTCTTAAAGAATCTGCATTATTTAGCAGTAATTCCTGAATATCTTAAAAGCGCATCAACAGTTGGCTTTCTGCCTCTAAACTTGGTAAAGGCTTTTATAGGATCACAGGCACCGCCCTTGGCAAGAATATTAGCCTTGAATGATTCTCCGACCTCCGGGTTGAGAATTCCTTCCTCTTCGAATCTGCTGAAGGCATCAGCGGCTAAAACTTCGGCCCATTTGTAGCTGTAATATCCAGCAGCATAGCCGCCGGCGAATACATGGGTAAAGTTATTCGGGAATCTTGCATCCTTAAACTGAGGAATAACTGCAATTTTATCTTTTACTTCCTTTAAGATCTCAAAGATTCTGGCACCTTTCTGAGCGTCATATTCCAGATGAATTCTAAAGTCGAAAATTGCAAATTCCAGCTGTCTTAACATGGCCATGGCTGACTCGAAGTTCTTGGCAGCCAGCAGACAGTTAAGCTTGTCGGCAGGGAGCGGCTCCTGCGTGTTTACGTTGCAGGAAAGGAAGTTCAGTACTTCTTCCTGCCAGGCAAAGTTCTCATTAAACTGGCTTGGAAGCTCCACCACGTCCCAAGGCACTCCGTTGATTCCAGAAACGTCGGCTATGTCTATGCGAGTAAGCAGCTGATTCAGCGCATGTCCGAATTCGTGGAACAGTGTAGTAACCTCATCATGAGTCAGCTGGGATTTCTGGTTGTTGACAGGGCGAGTGAAGTTGCAGACTATCTGGGCAACCGGCAGCTGCAGAGCGCCGTCTGCGCGATATCTTCTGCTCTCGCAGTCATCCATCCAGGCTCCGCTGCGCTTTCCTTCACGTGCATATAGATCCATGTAGAAGGTGCCGATCTTGCTTTCATATTCGTCATAAATATCAAAGCATTGAACGTTATCATCCCAGACATCCACGCCGTATCTCGGTCTGAAGCTTACTTTGTAGATTTTCTGTGCCACACTGAACATGCCGGCAATTACCTTGTCTATTGGGAAATAAGGTCTTAATTCTTCAGCATTGTAGGAATACTTTTCCTGGCGCAGCTTTTCAGACCAGTAGGCAAGATCCCAGGGCTCCAGTGTGTCCTGACCGTGTTCTTGTGCGTAACTTGCAAGCTCCTGCATTTCTTTTAGACCCTGCTCTTTGGATTTGTCTGCAAGATCATATAGAAAATCAAGAACTTCTTCAGGGGTTGAGGCGGTTTTTGTTGCCAGAGATAAATGGGCAAAGCTCTTGTATCCTAAAATTTCAGCCTGTTCATGTCTGAGTTTTAGAATTTCTTCCATCAGCGGAGCATTGTCCCATTTGCCTGCGTCAGGTCCTTTGTCAGAGGCTCTGGTATTGTAGGCAGAATAAATTTCCTTTCTTAATTCTCTGTTTTCACAGTAGGTAATAAAAGGCAGGTAAGAAGGAATATCCAGCGTGAACACCCAGCCTTCAAGCTTGCGTTTTTCTGCCTCGCTTCTGGCCAGATTACGCGCTCCTGACGGCAGACCTTTTATGTCGTTTTCATCTGTAATGTGCAGAGAATAGCTGTGAGTGGCATCGAGTACGTTGTTTGCGAAGGTTGACTCGAGCTGAGAGAGTCTGGAGGTGATTTCTTTGTAGCGGTTCTGACTTGCCTCATCCAGATCCACACCGGTTAATTTGAAGTCACGAATGGAATTTTTGATAGAAATCTGCTGAGCTTCTGTAAGCAGCTGGAAATGATCGCTGTTCTTTAAGTTCATCAGCACTTCGTAGAAAGGACGGTACTGTCCAACCCAGGCAGAATACTCTGCTACCAGCGGAAGGCACTCATCGTAGGCTTCTCTGAATTCCTGAGTGTTTTTTACGCCGTTGAGGTGAGATACCGTTGACCAGATTTTGGAGAATTTGTCATCGGCTTCCTCGATTGGAGCCATTATATTATCCCAGGAAGGATTTTTCTTATATTTTTCTGTAAGTTCGATGATTAAATCCTTACAGCGTGTTATTGCCGCTTCAACAGCAGGTTTAATGTGTTCTGGTTTTACTTGAGAAAAAGGTGGTAGCCCATGAATCTTCAATAGAGGATTGTCTTGTGGATCTGCGTATTTATGTTGTTCTTGAGCCATATAGTTATCTCTTGTATGAATGGGAATTGTATTTGTAATAAACGATTATATCGTTAGCCGTTCTCAAAAAGGAAGCGAACCTCCTTATATACATAAGGCCAGATAGCCTGATATAAAAGAAGCAGCAATAATATATATCATAATATCTGTCAGCGCTTCCAGAACATAGGTGTCAGGCAAAGCAGCAATGGCAGAATTTCAAGACGTCCTAAAATCATGTCAAAGGCAAACAGGCAGTAGATACTGTCGCTTAAGCCTG
>DMTG01000093.1 GCA_003477345.1 Succinivibrionaceae bacterium
GGCACCTAAGAGTTCATAGCAATCTCCTCTTTTTATGGTGTCAGGAACTGTCTGTCCTGCTGCAATCTCAGTACAGACTGCCTGGGCATTAAGAGGAAGCAGAAAGAATGAGGCGAGCGCTGATAGAAAAACACCAGGCTTAAGGCAGCCAATGTTTTTCTTCAGTAAAGAGTCACATAAAGCCGCAGAGGCGGCTTTATGCTGATTATTTTGCATGAGCTTTTTTGCCCTTTTTGAAAGCCAGATAAAACAGATACATGGCAGCCACAATTTCAATGATCATGATAGTTGCCTGATCACTTACCGCCGGTATAAATACAAACGGCTGCAGCATTACCATCAGAATGGTCAGAATCACGCCGTCCCCGTAGTTCCTTTTGCTGAAGTACCAGAACATGGCATAGAGCATGGTAAAGGTAGTAACTCCTCTTACCATACCGTCAAACTGTCCGAAGCTGGCAATTCCCAGGCAGACCAGAAGAAGAATTGCAGTTCCTATCAGAATCGGTCTTAAATACGCCATAGCGCCCCTCCCAAGTAAATGATATCAATGCAATTCTAACCTATTACCAAACAGATAATTTCAGCTTTTTCTGCAATCTGTGAACTGATTACTTAATATAGATCACTCTGTTCTCTCTTCTCGGCTTCTCTTTTGGATATTCGCCTTCGCCGTAGCCTATGACACAGTTGCCGATACCTTCGTAGTCTCCTTCAATTCCCAGCTCTTTTAAAATAGCCTTGCCTTCTTCGGACTCAAAGGTTTCCTTTGCTCTGTGAATCCAGCAGGCACCCAGCCCAAGAGAATGTGCAGCCAGCATCATGTTGCCCATTACCAGGCTGCCGTCATAGACGCGGGTATTGGAACTCTTCTCTGCCAGCACCACCAGAACTACAGGAGCACTGTAGAACGGATCACTGGAGGTTCCCAGAATTTCAGCATTAATCTTTGAGAGTCTGTCACGAATATCTTTACGGGTAACCGCCAGCACGATAGACGGCTGACGGTTTCTGCCGGAGGCTGCACTGATGCCGGCGTTGACCACCTGCTCAATCAGCTCTGACGGGACCTCTGTGGTCTGATATTTCTTGACACTGCGACGGGAAAAAATACACTTTAGAACTTCGTTCATAACAACCTCAATAATGCTGTTTGTCTACTATGTGTTACATATTGTAATAGATTACCAAAAAATACTAAAAATTAACCAAAATTCACGTAGATAAATATCTTTTATGCAATCAAGATGTTAGAAAACAGGACGTGATTTATTGACCATTTTTACTATAATTTGCGTTAAAATACTGAGCTTATTCTTAAGGGCAGAAATTTACTGCCCCTAAAGTATTTCACTGAACATTCATTATAGTGAAAAATCAGTATCAACCGAAGGACATTCGGGGATTGCCTGCCATGAGGTCAGAGCCTGCTTTCCAGATCAGCGGATCTGCAAAGCAGTAGGCACCTTTACCGAGGTGACGGGAACATGTCCAAGCTAGCTAAATTATTCGCACATTAAAGGAAGATTGATCAAATGACTGAGTTAAAAGGAATGGCTCTCATCGGTGACATTGGCGGAACCAATGCTCGCTTGGCTTTATGCAATCTAGCTGATGGAAGCATCTCCACTCCTATTATTTACTCTGCAAAAGAGAATGATTCTCTTGAAGGCTGCATCCTGAAGTTCAAAAAAGACTGCGGCATTGAATTTGATCAGGCATGCATTGCTATTGCCTGCGCCATTACCGGTGACTACATCAAAATGACCAACAACCCATGGGAGTTCTCTATTTCATCATTAAAGACTACCCTGGGTCTTAAAACCTTCAAGGTAGTCAATGACTTTACCGCCATGGCTATGTCTGTTACTGTGCTGGATAAGGATTCTTTAGTCAAGATTGGCGGCGGCGAGCCTGATCCAACCGCCCCTATTGCCGTATACGGCGCAGGAACCGGTCTGGGTGTTGCTCACGTGCTGCACGTTGACAACAAGTGGATACCACTTCCTGGTGAAGGCGGACATGTTGATCTGGCTCCTGCCAATATGAGCGAAGACATGATCCTGATGTCTCTGCGTGCCCGTATCGGTCACGTATCAGCAGAACGCGTGCTGTCAGGTCCTGGTCTTGTTAATCTTTACGAGGCAATCGCCATGCGCAATGAACGCGTACGCAAGCACATGAAGCCTGCTGATGTAACCAGCGGTGCTCTCTCCATGCCAAGCGATCCAGACTGCGTAGAAGCTCTGAATACCTTCTGCAAGCTGATGGGAAGATTCGGCGGCAACCTGGCTCTTACCATGAGCACCTTCGGCGGTGTTTATATCGCTGGCGGCGTAGTGCCACGCTTTATTGAATTCTTCAAGAACTCAAAGTTCCGTGAGGCTTTCGAAGACAAGGGCCGCTTCAAGGACTTCTTAAAGAAGATCCCAGTCTACGTGATCACAGATAATCAGGCAGGACTTAGAGGTGCAGGCGCCTGTCTGCGTCAGGAACTAGGCGCTGTTCTCTAATAAACAGAACACAGTAAACGCAAAGCTGATCAGTTTTCTGATCAGCTTTTTTTGTTTTATGGGCTTTTATTTTTATGTTTTTAGCAAATAATCTTGATCAAATAAAATAAGGATTTTAAATTTCTTACTAAAAAAATGAGGATAGCGCAATTTTTTCTACTAAAAAAATTAGAAATGCGTTGAAAATACTACAATTTATATGACGCAGTTACGCCAATTAAAAACCCCGTTATCAATCCTGGTGACCAATAACGGGGTTCATTCTTAGTTTTTCGCAAACTGCGAAATTTCTTTAATCTAAAAAGCCTCTTAAGCCCTGAGAGCGGCATGGATGACGCAGCTTTCTTAGAGCCTTGGCTTCAATCTGACGGATACGCTCGCGGGTTACGCCAAACTGCTTGCCAACTTCTTCTAAGGTGTGATCAGAAGGCATTCCGATACCGAAACGCATGCGCAGCACCTGAGCTTCTCTAGGAGGCATTTCATCGAGCACGCCGTTGATTGCGTTCTTAAGGCTCTCAGAGGTGGCTGCATCTGCAGGCACGATAATCGAGCTGTCTTCGATGAAATCTCCAAGATGCGAATCATCATCGTCACCTACCGGAGTCTCAAGCGATATAGGCTCCTTGGCAATCTTCATAACCTTGCGGATCTTGTCCTCAGGCAGGCCCATCTTGGCAGCCAGCTCATCAGGAGTAGGCTCTCTGCCCTTTTCCTGCAGCATCTGTCTTGAGATACGGTTGAGCTTGTTGATGGTCTCAATCATGTGTACCGGAATACGGATGGTTCTGGCCTGATCTGCAATAGATCTGGTAATAGCCTGACGAATCCACCAGGTAGCATAGGTTGAGAACTTGTAGCCACGGCGGTACTCAAACTTGTCCACTGCCTTCATAAGACCGATATTGCCTTCCTGAATCAGATCGAGGAACTGCAGACCGCGGTTGGTGTACTTCTTGGCAATGGAGATAACCAGTCTCAGGTTGGCCTCAACCATTTCCTTCTTGGCCTGCTTGGCCATGGCATCACCCATCATAATGCGGTGGGACAGATCTCTTAAACGGGCAATATTAATGCCAGCCTCTGCCTCGATGACCTTTAAGGCATCTACGCATTTCTCAAGCTCAGGACGGTAGTCCTTGAGCTTTACAGCATAACTCTTTCTTGACTTGCAGGCCTTGTCAATCCAGGCAACGTCTGCTTCCTTGCCAGAGTCACTGTAAACAGCCTTGAGCTCGTCGATCTTCATGCCGCACTTGTTGACGGCAATATCTCTGATTCGTCTGTCCTGACGCTTTACTCTGTCCATCATGTCGTGCATCTTGCGCAGCAGAGCCTCCAGCTGCTGAGGAACCAGCTTGAAAGAAGAGAACAGCTCAACCAGAACAGAAAGTTCTTTCTGGTACTTCTTCTCAGCGGCAGCGCCTTTCTTCTGACGGGCGGCAATTACCTTGTCAAACTGCACGCGCAGCTCTGAAAAACGCTTTCTGCTTTCCTCTGGATCAGGACCGGACTCGCCATTGACGTCGCCTGCATCCATATCATCGACATCTTCATCCTCGTCATCAGAAGAATCTTCTTCTGCCTTCTTGGCTTTGGCAGTCTTCTTGGCAGCAGGTTTCTTGGCCTTCTTGCCCTTTTTGCCTGGCTCTTCCTCGATCTCAACGTCGTCGCCGTCATCTTCAGAATCAAAGGCCACATCATCGATTTCATCGATTTCATTGAGTGACTCTTCACTTTCCTGAATTTCTTCAGAATCTGAAGGGTGTCCGTCAACAAAGCCAGAGATAATATCTGCCAGTCTTACAAGAGATTCAGGCTCTAAAGTGGCCTCATATCTTGAGAACAGCTCTTCCATGGCCTGAGGATACTCGACAATGCAGCTCTGTACAGGGGCGGTACCTTTCTCGATGCGCTTTGAAATTTCGATTTCGTCTTTACGGGTAAGCAGAGAAACATTGCCCATCTCGCGCATGTACATTCTGACCGGATCAGTGGTTCTGCCGATCTCTACTGAGCTGTCCAGCTGATTGGCTACGATTTCCACGTCTTCCACATCAGTCTGAGAGTTGCCACTTAGCAGTAAGTCATCAGCCTCAGGAGGTGTCTCACAGACATTAATGCCCATGTCTACAAAGGTCTGAATGAATACAGATAACTGATCGCCACTGATAATATCTGGCGGGATCAAGTCATTAATTTCTTCAATTGTCAGATAGCCCTGCTCTTTGCCGCGAGCTATCAGCTGCTTGAATTCTGTGCTTGCTGAATTGTTATCCATGCTTTCCTTTTAAAAGTGGAGTATCTGACTACTCAGTTAAAAATGAAGAAGACACTCTTCCTCATTTACAACACGATTATATATAGTAAAGTTTTCAAAAAAATCAAGTTTTTTTAATTCTATAAATCGCTTTATCAGTCCAGCTCTACATCCTCAGGGATGGAAGCATTGTGGTATACCTGCTGTACATCATCGAGATCTTCTAGGTAGTCAATCATCTTCATGAACTTGACTGCAGACTCGGAATCTAATGAAACCTCATTGGCAGGAACCATGGTTACTTCAGCATTTACTGGTTTGAAACCGGCCTTTTCAAAAGCCTCAACTACATCAGCAAAAGCATCAGGAGCTGTGTAAACGTCAATTGAGCCGTCATCGTTGGAGAGGATATCGTCTGCACCGGCCTCTAGACCAACTTCCATGGCCTTCTCCTCATCGAGAGCCATCTTGCCGTCTTCATCCGGAGCAAAGCTGATCACGCCCTTCTTGGTGAATAGGTAGCCAACAGAGCCAGAGGTGCCCAGGTTGCCGCCGAACTTGGTAAAGCCGTGTCTTACGTCAGATGCGGTACGGTTGTGGTTGTCGGTCATGCATTCAACCATAACGGCAACGCCGCCTAAACCATAGCCTTCATAGGTGATATTCTCTAAGTCTGAACCTTCACCGCCGCCAACGCCACGCTCTACAGCGCGCTTGATTGTATCGCGGGTCATGTTCTGTGCTAAAGCTGCAACGATTGCAGAACGCAGACGAGGGTTGCTGCTTTCATCTCCGCCGCCTGAACGTGCTGCTGTGGTGATTTCACGAATCAGCTTGGTGAAAATCTTGCCGCGCTTGGCGTCCTGAGCTGCTTTACGGAAACGAATGTTTGCCCACTTGGAATGACCTGACATATATAAAACTCCTAAACTAAAAACCTTCTGCCCCTAGGGCCAAAACCTGTTACTCTTCTTTATCAGTGCACTGTACTGCCAGCTCTTTCAGGGCTTCCTCAGAGGCCTCGCTTGGAGCTGCTGTCATCAGACAGGCTGCGGCAGTTGTCTTAGGGAATGCAATGACATCACGGATGTTGTCGGTACCTGTCAGGAGCATGGTTACTCTGTCAAGTCCGAAAGCCAGTCCCGCATGCGGAGGAGCACCGAAGGACAGTGCGTCCAGCAGGAAGCCGAATTTCTCTCTGGCCTGCTCTTCGGTAATTCCCAGTACCTTGAAGACAGCCTTCTGCATTTCGTTGTCATAGATACGGACAGAACCGCCACCTGACTCATAGCCGTTGATAACCAGATCGTAGGCATCGGCATAAACTGACATAGGATCATTTATAAGCTGCTCCGGAGTTACATTCTTAGGAGCTGTAAACGGATGGTGCATGGCGGTAAGTCCGGCTTCCTCGGTCATTTCAAACATCGGGAAGTCCACTACCCACAGAGCCTTGTAGCCTTTACCGACCAGTCCGTGATCCTTTGCGCTCTTAAGACGCAGAGCACCCATGGCGCCTGCTGTCTGAAGTCTTGGGCCGGCACCGATGAAGACCATGTCGCCGTTCTTGGCGCCACAGCCTTTGATAAGAGCCATCAGCTCCTCTGCGGTGACGTGTTTCTGGAAGGAGGCCTTGATGCCCTCTATACCCTTTTCAAGCTCGGTTACCTTGATCCACAGAAGGCCGCTGCCGCCCATCTTCTTGACGTAGTCTGTATAGCCGTCAATTTCGCGTCTGGTAAGCTTGGCGCCGTCTGGCAGCGCAAATCCGATTACTCTGCCCTTTGGATCATTGGCAGGTCCCTGCAGAACTGCAAATTCGGTGCCTTTTACGGCGTCATCTAAAAGATGCAGTTCAAAGTCTATTCTGAGATCAGGCTTGTCTGAACCAAACCTGTCCATGGCGTCTTCCCAGGTCATAACCGGGAGACTGCCGAGATCTTCACCCTTGATGTGCAGGAAAAGCTCGCGCATCATCTTTTCCATGATCGCGCGTACGTCATCAGAGCTCATAAAGGAGGTTTCAACATCGATCTGAGTGAACTCCGGCTGTCTGTCAGCACGCAGATCC
>DMTG01000109.1 GCA_003477345.1 Succinivibrionaceae bacterium
ATGAGGAACACCGTTTACCATCATTCCGCAGGATCCGCATACAGCCATACGGCAGGACCAGCGGAAGGACAGACTTGGCTCAAAGTGATCCTTGATATAGAAAAGAGCCTCCAAAACTGATGTTTCATGGTGATATGGAACATCAAAGGTCTGAGTCCATGGCTCTTTATCCTGTTCCGGGCGATAGCGCAGAACAGTGATCTTCATGGTTTTATCGTTTAGTTCAGCCATTATTTAGCCTCCTTTTCAGCCTTTGCTTTTTTAGCGGCTTCTGCAGCTTCTGCTTCAGCGCCGTATACACGTTTAGCAGGCTGGAATGAAGTGATCTTGACTTCACTTAAAGAGATATCAGGCAGACCGGTCTCTTTGTTGTAGATAGCCAGAGAATGCTTCAGGAAGTTCTTGTCATCACGCTCTTTGTATGCACCGTTAGGTCCGTCAAGACGCTGGTGAGAGCCTCTGGACTCCTTACGGTTGATTGCAGAGTGAACCATGCACTGTGCAACATCGAGGGTGTAGCCTAACTCGATTAAGTTCATCCACTCTGTGTTGAATACACGGCCGCGATCGGTCAGAGGAACATTGACATAGCGCTTCTTGAGTTCTTTGAGCTTGTCGATGGTCTTCTGCATGCCTTCTTCTTCACGATAGATGCCGACGCCTTCTTCCATGGAGTCGCCCATCTCGCTGCGGATCTTGGACATGGACTCGTCGCCCTTGACATCGAACAGAGCAAGAGCACGCTTTTCAGCCTCTTCAGCCTGACGATCAAGTTCTTTGCTGTCGTAGTCCTTGAGTGCATGAGCACGTTCAGCGCAGGCGTCGCCGCCAACCTTGCCGAATACGATGGTTTCAACCAGGGAGTTGGAGCCTAAACGGTTAGCACCGTGAATACCTACTGATGCGCACTCACCGCCGGCATAGAGTCCTTCCATGCGGGTAGCTGTGCGACCGTCTGTTTCAATACCGCCCATGGTGTAGTGAACAACAGGACGTACTGGAACTGGCTGTTTTACTGGGTCTACGCCAGAATAGGTCATAGCAAGTTCACAGATAAGTGGTAAACGCTCGTGCAGGTATTTCTCACCTAAGTGAGTCAGATCCAGATGTACGGCTTCACCTAATGGATACTTAATGGTGCGGCCTTTCTTGGACTCATTCCAGAATGCCTGGGAAAGTCTGTCTCTAGGACCTAATTCCATGTATTTGTTCTTTGGCTGACCAACTGGAGTCTCAGGGCCTAAGCCGTAGTCCTGCAGATAACGGTAGTGATCCTTATTATAAAGAACACCGCCTTCACCACGGCAGCCTTCTGTCATTAACAGACCGCAGCCTAGCAGTCCTGTTGGGTGATACTGAACGAATTCCATATCACGGATAGGTACGCCGTGACGATAAGCAAGAGCAATGCCGTCACCGGTAACGATACCGCCGTCAGTATTGAATGCGTAAGCGCGTCCTGCACCGCCGGTGGCGATGAATACTGCTTTTGCATTAATCTGGCGGAATACACCGTTCTGTAGGTCGTAGCAGACTACGCCGCGGCAAACGCCGTCTTCTTCGAGAAGATCAAGAACAAAGTGCTCGTCAAAACGCTGAATTGATGGGAACTGCACTGAGGTCTGGAACAGAGTGTGCAACATATGGAAACCGGATTTGTCAGCAGCAAACCAGGTACGAGGTACCTTCATACCACCGAAACGGCGTACGTTTACGCTTCCGTCTGGTTTACGACTCCAAGGGCAGCCCCAGTGCTCTAAGTGGTACAGCTCTTCTGTTGTATGACGAACGAAGTATTCTACTACGTCCTGTTCACACAGCCAGTCACCACCGGCAACAGTATCTTCAAAATGCTTCTGATATGAGTCGTCATCACGAACAACACCAGCAGCACCACCTTCTGCGGCAACGGTATGGCTACGCATTGGGTATACTTTGGAAATGAGTGCAACACGGAGCTTAGGGTCAGACTGAGCAACTGCAATTGCAGCCCTTAAACCTGTACCGCCGGCGCCGACAATTGCGACATCAGCTTGAAATTTTTCCACGTGAATCTCCTAAGTCCCGGCTATTGTTCATTACTTTTAATGAACACTTTCCGGAAAGCAAGCAAAAAAATCATATCAATTATAAATGAAAATTATTATCTTTTTAAAGTTACATACTAGTTATTTTCGTTTTTTTGAAGATAGCGGTTAAAAAATGTCAAAACTGTGCTCTATACACGTTTATGACCTTATTTTGAATAATGAAAAAATGCGTAAAACGCAAAATATTATTTGTATATTGGTAATTATTGCTATAGTAAATATTTTAACGAGAGACACGGATAAATTTTTCCAGATATCAATTTGAAAGTTACTTTCTGAGCAGTTGAACTGAGAGACAGGTGATAGATGATTCAGCATCGGATTCTGATAAAAACTGAATAACACATAATTGTGCACGCGCACAACAACTTTAAGATTAAGAAATAATCCATAATCCTTAATGCTGAGTTACTGCTTGGGATAAGCCTGCAGATGATTATTGCAGACTTTTTTCATATATTGGAGCTAGATCACGTTATAATAATTGCGTAAACGTTTGTTTGTAATTTGGGTTTACAATACCAAGTCATAAACATTCATTTAGGAATACTTGATTTTTAATTAAGTAAAAATCTTAACTAAAAATTATAACACAAAGCTAACAACCAAAAGGGAGATACCAATGCGTTTCTTCATCGATACTGCAAATGTAGACGATATCCGTAAAGCCAATGATATGGGCGTAATCTGCGGAGTTACCACCAATCCTTCATTAATTGCTAAAGAAGGCAGAGATTTTAAAGAAGTCATCAAGGAAATCACTTCCATTGTAGACGGTCCTATCAGCGGTGAAGTCAAAGCAACCACTACTGAAGCTAAGGACATGATCAAAGAGGCTCGTGACATTGCAGCAATTCATCCTAATATGGTTGTAAAGATCCCTATGACAGTAGAAGGTCTGAAAGCCTGCCATATGTGTGCACAGGAAGGCATTAAGACTAACATGACCCTGATTTTCTCTGCAAATCAGGCATTACTGGCTGCCCGCGCAGGTGCCACCTATGTTTCTCCTTTCATCGGACGTCTTGATGATATTTCAACAGACGGTCTCGATTTAATCCGTACTATTTCAGATATGTTCTCAATCGGCGGCATCGATGCCCAGATCATCTGCGCTTCTGTACGTCATCCAGTACACGTAACCCAGTGTGCTTTAGCTGGTGCCGATATTGCTACAGTTCCTTACAAGGTAATTGAGCAGATGACCAAGCACCCATTGACTGATGCAGGAATTGTCAAGTTCCAGGACGATTACAGAAAAGTTTTCGGCTAATTGAGTAAACTAGTTAATGCTAATAAATGCCGATCTTTTATGGTCGGCTTTTTTTATGTACGAGCAAATATTTTATACAAAATAAATAATTTATTTGTTTTACGGCAGATTAATGCTGTAGCATAATTGAGTTCATGCTTAGAAATAATTCCTATATTAAGGATAAGAAATTATTTCTAAATGCGCTTCGCTTAATTAAGGATCACTAATGAAATCGGTTTTTAAATATTCTACTGTTGCAGTAGTCACGCTTGCCGTCTTGTGGGCAGGCGGTACGGCGCTATCTGGATACAGATCTCAGCAGGCTATGGATGCTTTTTTAGACAATGTAAACAGTCTGCTTGCTCAGAAGAAAGCTACCAAGGTATCCAGTAAAGATATAAAGGCTCATTATGAGCGTACACAAAGCAGCTTTTTCTCTGAAAGCGGAAATATAGTCATAGAAGAAACCGGCGAACGCAAAATTTCTCTGCCGGTTAATATCTGCCATGGTTTTCTCAAGATTGATGCCGATATAGATTTTTATCATTATTTAAAATCTTCGCTAATCAATGGAGGCGTTTTAAGCTCTACCAGCAGTTCTCGCGGAAAGCTTAGCCTGTCTCTGATTCCATTTGGCTTTAATTTTGAAGGAAGCATAAAAGGTGATTATGCACCTGGCTATGGAAAGCAGAATGATCGCCTGTCTATGGGGGAGAACTATAAAACCTTAAATGTCTCTTTTAATCTGCATCAGGGCATGATTGGAGGACTTGAAGGTGTATTTGAAGCTCGAAATGTGAATACTCCGCTGTTCAGAGCAGGAAGAGTCTATGCAGTTTCCTTCAGCGACAAAGGAGATAATTCCTTTGGCAGTATAGAGCTTGGGGCTGATGAATTAGACGCAGCAGGAACCATGTTTGAAGATATCCATGATATGCGCTATGAATTCTTTCCTGAGAACTACGACTTAAAACAGGATTTTTATGTTGGCTATAATGCTGAATTAAATTCCAAGAAAGGCGTTTTAAAAGCTCATGGAAATATTGGCAGACTGAGCAGTTCAGAGTTAAAACAGGCCGGTATGCAGATGTTTGATCTTGTGTCGCTGCCTCTTACAGTAAACAGATACTTTACGGATAGCTTTGGAACATTGGGGCTAGATAGTCTGAAGTTTGATGCTGACTATCAGGGATACGAAGGTCATATTGTCTACACAGTTGATGCAGATGGAAGCATATCCCTGCCTAAAGGCGAGAATCTATTTAATACTTTAGGAAGAATAAACGGCAGTTTTGATGTCTCTTTTAAAGAGGTAAACGATACCGGGAAAAAGGTTCTTGAGTCGATAGGTACGAATTTTCTTAAGAAGACCGAAGATGGATTTTCAACCAAAGCCGAAATTCGTAATGGCAGAATCTATCTTAACGGTCTTGAGATGTAACTAATTTCAATAATACAAAGGAGTATTAATAAATATGTCAGAGTACAGAGAATTAGCTAATGCCTTACGTGCACTAAGCATGGACGGAGTTCAGAAAGCCAAGTCAGGACATCCTGGTGCCCCAATGGGTATGGCAGATATGGCAGAGGCCCTTTGGCGTGGTTTTATGCATCACAATCCAAAGAATCCTAGCTGGGCAAACCGTGACAGATTTGTGCTGTCTAACGGACATGCTTCCATGCTTATTTATTCCTTGCTGCATTTAACAGGGTATGACATATCTATTGAAGACTTAAAGAATTTCCGTCAGCTGGATTCTAAGACTCCAGGTCACCCTGAACACGGTGAGGTTCCTGGTGTTGAAACTACCACAGGACCTCTTGGTCAGGGTATCGGCAATGCTGTAGGTATGGCCATGGCAGAGCAGATGCTGGCAACTGAATTCAACCGTGACGGTTATGATATTGTTGATCACTACACCTATGTATTCTTAGGTGACGGCTGCCTGATGGAAGGTATTTCCCACGAAGCCTGCTCACTTGCCGGAACCTTAGGCCTTGGAAAGCTTATTGCATTATATGATTCAAACGGAATTTCCATTGACGGTAAGGTAGAAAACTGGTTTGCAGATGATACCCGCAAGCGTTTTGAAGGCTATCACTGGCAGGTTCTGGAAGTAGACGGCAATGACGGCGAGCAGGTCCGTAAAGCCATCGAAGAGGCAAAAGCTGAAAAGAGCAAGCCAAGCATCATTATCTGTCATACCAAGATAGGCTTTGGCTCGCCTAATAAAGAAGGTACTGCTGCATCTCACGGCGCACCACTTGGTGATGATGAGATCAAGCTTACCCGCGAGAAACTCGGCTGGAAGTACGGTCCTTTCGAAATCCCTGAAGACATTTACAAGAAGTGGAATGCAGTAGAGCAGGGTGCCAAGTATGAAAAAGAGTGGAATGAGCTGTTTGCCAAATACCGTGCTGCCTATCCTGATTTAGCTGCAGAATTTGAGCGCCGCATGAAGGGCGATCTGCCTGCTGACTTTGAACAGAAGGCAAATGCCTGGATTCACGATCTGCAGAAGCAGCCTGATCCAAAGGTTGCCACCAGAAAAGCAGGTCAGATTGCCTTAGATTTCTTCGGAGCGCTTCTGCCAGAACTGGCCGGCGGTTCTGCCGATCTGGCTCCATCCAATCTTACAGTCAACAAATCTTCAAAAGACTTCCTGCCGCATAAGCTCAACGGTAACTATGTTCACTGGGGCGTAAGAGAGTTTGAGATGGCTGCTGCAATGAACGGCATGTATCTGCACGGCGGACTGCGTCCATACGGCGGAACCTTCCTGATTTTCTCAGATTATGCCAAGAATGCACTGCGTATGGCAGCCCTGATGAAAATCCCTACAATGTTCGTTTTTACGCGCGACTCTATCGGTGTAGGCGAAGATGGTCCAACCCATCAGCCAATCGAGCAGACCGCATCTCTGCGTATTCTGCCTAACTTTGATGAATGGCGTCCTTGTGATCTGGTAGAAACTGCTGCCGCATGGACCTATATGATCGAGAGAAAGGATGGCCCTAGTGCTGTTGTTCTTACCCGTCAGGGCTTAGAGCAGATGCCTCGTACAGATGCTCAGGTAGATGAAATCCGCAAGGGCGGCTATATTCTGCGTGACTGTGCTGGTGATCCAGAGCTAATTCTGATTGCAACCGGCTCTGAAGTTGCCCTGGCATTCCATGCTGCTGAACAGTTAGAAAAGGAAGGCCGCAAGGTTCGTGTAGTTTCCATGCCATCTACTGACGTATTTGATCGCCAGAGCGATGAGTACAGGGAAAAGGTTCTGCCTAAATCCTGCAGAGCACGCGTTGCAGTAGAGGCAGGCATGAGCACTACCTGGTACAAGTATGTCGGCTTAGACGGCAAGGTTGTAGGCTTAGATCACTACGGTGCTTCTGCTCCTGCTGGCAAGTTATTCGAGAAATTCGGATTTACAGTCGACAATGTAGTAAAGGTAGCAAAGAGCGTACTTTAGTATCTAGTCTGAAAAAGTTAATAAGCTAAATTCTATTTATATTTAGGTTAGCTTAAGATAAAAAATGCATCATTTATTTGCTGTTGGCATGTAAAAGATGCATTTTTTTTATGTAAGAAAAAAAATTTTTAAAAAAGCCTGTCCTAATAATTTTTTCATTAATTCACAAAAAAGTTATAAATATCACAATATAAAATATATTTTAAAGAAAGTTTTTATATTCTAGCCTTTAACGCATTTTTATTATCTAGCGTCCTGTATAAGACAATACTTTGTTTGTGCGACTATTTT
>DMTG01000221.1 GCA_003477345.1 Succinivibrionaceae bacterium
AGCCCCTGGCTTCAGCCATGGGGGCTGTCAACTATGTCTTTTCACCAGAGAGCAGTGAATAGCTGTGCCGAATCCTTCCTGATTTCTTCTGGTTATAAGTAAGAGTCCGGCACTTTGAATGATTTTCGCTGTATAGACTGTAAATCTGCAGTATAAAGCAGGAGACAGCCTGTGAATTGCGAGTATATTTTTTGACAATATATTGTATAACAGCAGCTTATTCTGCTTTGTAATTGTCTATATAGTTAATTATAGGAGGGAGAAGATCTTCTTCAATATGATTTATCTGAGCTTTTACTTCCTGATAATCTTTAACCTGCATATATTCGAGGTTATCCACTAAATCATGCAGCTGCGGCAGCATATTTTCAATATTGATGCGCATTGGAGTGATTATTTTTATGAAGGTAGCAGGAGCATCGATTTTATTTGACTGTATTATCGGCACCAGCTTTTCAAGATTAGTGATCATAGTGTTGATAGTCTTTCGATAGGCAGCAATCTCCAGATCAAGCTCATTCATGTTTTCCATAATTTTATCTGAATTTGCTGTTATATCAATAAATACATCATCCTGTTGGCTGTTATTTTCGTTCTCTGACATACGGTGTCCTTCGATTAATTGAAAATTGCCTCTGAAAATGTTAAGAAGCAATTTTTTTTACGAGATTTCTAAGCGTTGGCTTTTAGTTTTGCTGTTTTGCTTTTTACAGCTTTTGCTTTGGAAGCCGCACTGCTTTTTTCAGTTTTCATTTTCCAGGCTGTGCTTGGTTTGAAAGTCTTATAGTCATATTCCAGAGCACCTCCAAGAATTTTCTCAATTCTTGAAACAGGAACTATCTCTAGACTTGTTTTCACATTATCTGGAACATCCCATAAATCCTTTTCATTCTCAGCAGGAATATAAACAGTTTTTATACCGCCGCGCAAGGCTGCAAGCAATTTTTCTTTGAGACCGCCTATCGGGAGGACATCGCCTCTAAGTGTAATTTCTCCTGTCATGGCAACGTCGGCTCTTACCGGATTGCCGGTAACTGCGGATACTACTGCGGTAACCATTCCTACACCTGCAGATGGTCCTTCTTTTGGAATTGCACCTTCTGGAACATGAATATGCAGATCGCATTTTTCATAGAAGGCAGGATCCAGGTGCAGATCTTTTGCCAGTGAACGTACCAGGGTAATTGCGGCACTGATGGACTCTTTCATAACCTCACCGAGTTTTCCGGTAAGAATATGTTTGCCCTTTCCTTCAGTTGCTACTGCTTCAACCTGAAGAATATCACCGCCAAGAGAGGTCCAGGCAAGACCGTTGACCAGACCTACCTTGTTGTCTTTTAACTTGGAGGTAAAGTCATAGCGCCTTGGTCCAAGCATTGTATTTACTGATTTGGTATCAATAGTACGCTTGCTTATTTTTATACTGGTCTTTTTCCTGGTGCTCTTTTTAGAGCCTTCGGCCAGCATGGCCTCTTTTACAGATTTTCTGCAGAGTTCATTTATCAGTCTTTCAAGTCCGCGTACACCGGCTTCGTGAGTATAGTAGCGAATAAGTTCAGTAATAGCGTCATCTGATATTTCGAGCTCTTTATCTGATAAAGAGTTTAATTTGAGCTGCTTAGGGATCAGGTGCTTTTTAGCAATGTTGAACTTTTCTTCTTCGGTATAGGAGGCAAGATCAATAACTTCCATTCGATCAAGCAGAGGACCTTTTATGTTATATGAGTTAGCGGTAGTAACAAACATAACATTTGAAAGATCTGTATCCAGTTCTACATAGTTGTCAGAAAAGGTCTTGTTCTGCTCCGGATCTAGAACCTCCAGCAGGGCTGCAGAAGGATCACCGTGATAGGACTCGGATACCTTGTCTATTTCATCTAATAGAAACAGAGGATTGTTAACTCCAGCCTTGATTAAATTCTGAATAATTCTTCCAGGAAGAGCCCCGACATAGGTTCTTCTGTGTCCGCGAATTTCCGCTTCGTCGTTCACGCCGCCTAAGGCCACGCGCACGAATTTACGCCCGGTAGCTTTGGCAATAGACTCACCTAAGGAAGTCTTGCCGATTCCTGGTGGTCCCATAAGGCACAGTATTGGTCCGTGCAGACGGTCGGCCTTTGCCTGAACTGCCAGATACTCAAGGATTCTGTCTTTTACCTTGGACAGCCCGTAATGTTCTCTATCCAGTATTTCCTGTGCGGTCTTTAGATTTCTGTTGATCTCTGAAGAGTTTTCCCAGGGAATATTCAAAAGTGTGTCAATGTAATTACGCACAATAGCACTTTCAGAGGAGCTAGGGCCCATATTTGAGAGCTTCTTTATTTCTCTGCGCAGACGCTCATGCACGGCCTCTGGAGCTTTAAGCTCGGTTTCTTTACGCTTGAAAGTCTCAACTTCAGACTCTTCCTTGTCATCCTGACCAAGTTCATGTTTTATGGCGCGCAGCTGCTCATTTAGGAAGTATTCTCGCTGATTGCGCTCCATTGATTCTCTGGCCTGCTCTATTACCTTGTTCTCGATTTCTGCCTTATAGGAGTATCCGTTCAGGGCGCTCATAATGATTCGTGCTCTTTCAAGCGGATCAAGAGAAGACAAGAGCATATGCTTGGTTGCTCTGTCCAGATCAAGAATCTGGGTTAAGGAATCAGTAACAGCTGATAAATCAGTAAGTTTCTTGACTTCTTCAATGAAATGCTTAGGAACAGAACTGTCTGTAAATTTCTTGAACCATTTTTCAGAATTCTGTTCTGCATACTCAAGGCAGCTGAACAGAGTACTCAGATTTTCCTGCAGCAGATTCTCATCATGAACAACTTCGTCTAAAAGTTCTACTTTTGCAGTACGGTACTCGCTGCCTTCGGGATTATTTATCTCAAGAAGTTTTATTCTTCTGTACCCGCTTATCAGACACTGGCAGGTATTATTCTTTTTATCGGTATATCTGATGACCTTACAGACCACACCGGTTTTTAAAAGATCCTTAAAGGCAGGCAGTTCATCCTGATCTTTGAGCTGACAAAAAACTGCAACCTCTTTGCTTTCACTTTTATACGCTGTATAGAAGGCCGCTATTGTGGCTTTTCTGGCGGCAATTATCTGCAGCTTTGCCTGTGGCACAATAGTAAGACCGCGAAGGGTTACTAATGGAAGTTCAAGCTTATTAGACTTTGAATTTTTATTGGAGTCTAAATTTTTACTACGCGTGTCTGACATAAAATTCTCTTTAATAATTTATATGTTATAAGTTGCTTTAGTGGACTATTTTTACCACGTAATTTTATATTGCTTATAAATGTAAGCTATCAGATATTCAGCTGACAAAAAACAACAATTTTATAATTCTGCAAAGATATTCACAACAGAGTTATTTTTTGTTTAAAATCAGATAGATTTTAGCAGAAGCTATAAAAGAACAAGAAGCAGCAGGTATTTTCAGACTGCTGCTTTTAAGATAGTTGTGTACAACTTATGAATTCGAGGCGATGCTCAGATCATCAGAACTTTCAGTTTCAGGCTGCTCATTCTGTTTTTTGATTATCAGAGGCTCACTTGAATTCTTTACTGCGTTTTCGTCAACGACTACTTTTGCCACGTTGTGAACTGATGGAATATCA
>DMTG01000226.1 GCA_003477345.1 Succinivibrionaceae bacterium
CGGCCAGAATCGCCTATTATCTTCTGGACAGAAAGCGTTCTGATGCTCTTTCTCTGTCGGATGCCATAGCTCATGCAGTAAACGAGATAGGGCAGTGTCCCTGCTGTCACAACTATTCGGATGCTGACGGAGAGCTCTGCTCGCAGTGCGCGAGCGCAAAACGCCGTGAGTCTGGACAGATCTGTGTAGTAGAATCACCTTCCGATGTGGAAGCCATTGAAAATTCCGGCACCTATCACGGCACCTATTTCGTACTGCACGGACTGCTCTCTCCAATTGAGGGCATCGGCCCTGAAGAGCTGGGCTTTGATGCGCTGATTGAAAGGATGTCAAAAGACAAGGTTAAGGAAGTTATTCTGGCCATAAGCCAGACTGTCGAAGGAGAGGTCACCTCTCAGTATCTGGCAGCACTTGCCAAAAAACTTGATATCACTGTAAGCCGCATCGCCTCAGGTGTTCCAATTGGCGGCAACCTCAACAGCGTAGACGGCAATACTCTGGCGCTGTCTATAAACTACCGCCGTCCGTTTGAGTCCTAGATTCAGACTGCGCCGTCCCTGGCAGATCTGAATTTTTTTAAAAAATCTTCCTTTTTTACCATTTTCTGCTCAGATGTGGCAGTTTTGGTCACGCTTACCGTTTTCTTATCGCCTATGCTGTCGGCAGGTCAATTATTCTGGCCTTTTTATCCTATCTGTTATTCAGCAGGCGAATATTATGAAATTACTGTTTTTTATATTAAGACTGCCGTTTGCTATTCATAAAAGCGGAATTCTGCTGTGGCAGCAGCAGTTAATGCTGCTGGCTATGTGTATCATCTCCTGCACTCTGTTCAGAAGCGGCAGCTATGAGCAGGGACTGTTCACAGGAATACTGGCAGTAGTCATCTGTCTGTATATGTTAGAAGAGCCCGCTTTTATTGTTAAACCGCTTAAAAGACTGCTCTTCTCGAGCAGGGCATCGAAGACTGCCACAGACAGCGGAGTGCAGATTTTTACTACAGGAGAGCTGCTCTCTAAGATTTCAGGAGGCGATAAGGCCGACAACCGGGCCGTGTATATAGGCAGAGGCTATCAGTTTGACTCTGAAGATTCTGAGAGGTTCTACGCCTCAATTGGCAGTGCTGACAATCGCTGCGGCGCCGTCAGTATTCAGAATTACCGGCAGAACTTGCAGCTGTATATCCCCTACGGCTTTTTAAACACCCATACCATGATCTTCGGAACCACCGGTACCGGCAAGACCAGTCTGATGTCACTGATGGTAACTCAGGCTGTTAAAAACGGCGATGCGGTAATTGTCCTGGATCCAAAAGGCGACGGGGAGCTTAGATCCTGTATAGAAACAGCCTGCCGAGAAACTGTAACCTCTGGCGGTACAGAAGGCGGCAGCCTCTATAAACATTCAAGAGAGAGGGACTTCTGTGTCCTCAGCAGAGAAGAGCCTGACAGTTCCATCCACTGCAATATCCTTTTTGGCTGCGGCAGCAGCGCAGAGGTGGCTGACAGACTTGCATCTCTTATGAACGCTCAGGGCAGCGCCCGAAACTTTCAGAACTATGCAAGCCTCGCCATCAGAGCAGCCGCTGCTATTCTCAGACTGCAGCAGAAAAGCATCACTATAGCAAGTTTAAGCCTGAATTTCGGCGATGTGGAAAAAGCTCAGAATACGCTTTACAGTTACCTGAAAAAGCTTGCCGACAGCGTGAACAATGCTGATGCCTCCAAATACCGGGACAGGCTCTGGGGTGCCATAGCTGACGATAAGGAGCCAAAAAAGGGCGGCAGAGTGAGTCTTGACCGGCTGATGGATTTTTACAGCTGGCTTGCTGATAAAAAGCTTATCACCTCTGATCCGGATGTCGAGCTGCTCTATAAGGTAAGCCGCTACGACAAAGGTTATTTTGACAAGGTATCAAACGGCATTATGCCTATTTTCAGCAGCCTTGATTCTAAGGAGATGCGGGCAGTTATCTCATCAGAAAAGCAGGATCTGTCCATTGATGATGTACTCACGTCCCGCAAGGTGCTCTATGTGCCTCTGAGTACCATGAACAACAGCGCCACCGGGCAGAATTTAGGCAAACTGATTTTAAAGAGTCTTGCGAGTCTTGCCGGCAGAATCAACAGAACCGGAAATTCCTATGGACGTCTGAGCATCTTTGTAGATGAGAGCTCCGAGGTGTTCTGTGAAAGTCTTATTCAGCTTCTGAACAAGTCCAGAAGCGCCAACTTTGCACTGACGGTGGCGACCCAGACCTATGCCGATATGAAGGCCCGCTGCGAAAATACGGCCCAGGCCGATCAGATAATCGGCAACTGCAATAATCTCATCTGTCTGCGCTTAGCCGACGAAAGCTCCGTTGAGGCGGTATTAAAAATGGTCCCTGACACCAAGGTGAGCAGACGCAGCGCCAGCAGTACCCAGGGCGTCATCACAAGGGGAGTAAGCGAAGAAAAATGCAAGCTTATTCCAGGGCAGATTTTCAGTCAGCTGCCTAATCTTGAATATGTCGCCAAGCTTGCAGACGGCAGATTCTTAAAAGGGCGGATTCCTCTAATCAGAAACTGAATATTAATGAAGGTAATATGATCACATTTACTAAAAACCATTCTGCGCTGGTGATAGGTTTTGTGCTGTTTATCCTGCAGTTCTGCATGCTGGACGGACATTATCCTGCACCTCTTATGATAGCGCTGGACTCAAGTCAGGCAGAAAGCGTTCTGCCGGATTTCCTGTTTCAGAAAAAGATAAGCAGCATTAATGCTGAGTTAGGCTATGGCGAGCACTGCCATAGCATAGTGCCGAATCTGCAGCTCTCTAAGGTCAGAGGCCGCACCCTTGAAAAATACCTGACGGTTGGCTTTTTTGCCTACATAAGCTATCGAATTGAAATGAGTCTCAAGCTCTTCTGGTTTGTCTACTGTCTGTGCGCTGTTTTCACAGCTTACCTGACGTCAGTTATCTGCTCGAGGAACATAAATTCTTTCAGAAAAATACCCGTTCCTGGCTACTTTCTGCACTATCTGCCGCTTTCACTGGTCTTTTTTGAGACGCTGTTTCTGCTGCTTGAAAAGACCTTCCCCTCGCTCATAGTCATGTCTGCGGGTATCTGCCTGTTCTTGTGCATACTCTCTGCAGAACTGACAGCCTTTTTATACAGCAGTGTAAATCCGGATTCAGGCAGGATCACCAATAACTGATTACATTCAGAAGTAAAAAGTAAAGGCTCTTTGTATTTAGAAAAGAGCCTTTCAGATTTGCGAGCTGCAAATAGCCTGAATTCAGTTTCAGGATGCATAATTATTCAGGCAGTGCAGCTAATCTGAAGACCGGTAATTTTTTTAGAAAAATAGGAAAGATGCTGTCTAGGACAGAGAAATTCTGCTGCACAGTATATATAATTAACCAATGACGGTGAAACAGGACTTTCAGGTCAGTATTTGTAAATTGCAATTCAGGCTGACTATGCTGAGGTTGATTTATATGATAAGAAAAATTTTTTCGCTAGCCTGTTTTGGAATTGGTGTCTTTATGTATTCTGGAGCGAATGCCATAGAATACACTGCGATTGATAATGCGCCTATAGAAAAGCTGATAAAGGCCTGCGAGGCAGGCGACGGCGATATCTGCCGCAGAGTAGCCAGAGCCTATTTCTATGGAAACAATGTCAAGATTGATTTTAAAAACGCTGTCTTATATCACCAGAAGGCCTGCGATCTGGATGTGGGCGGCAGCTGCAATAACCTCGGCTACAGCTATCAGGAAGGTTTGGGCGTGAACGTTGATATGGAAAAGTCCTGCTATGCCTACTTAAAAGGTTGCAACCTGAACAATAATCTTGCGTGCATCAATCTTGCAAACCTCTATCGCGACGATGACTACGGCATTCCAAGAAACAAGGATAAGGCTGCGCTTCTGTATGCCAAGGCCCTGAAAATCAGTGAAGAAAAATGCGCTGACGATGATACCGAAGGCTGCCGGGGGCTGGCTATTCTCTATAACTATGGCCGCGGTGTAAAACAGAGTGACGAAAAG
>DMTG01000158.1 GCA_003477345.1 Succinivibrionaceae bacterium
TTAGCAAGAGGAGGAAGTCAAAAGGACATACCTGATATGGCCAGAATAGCAGACTTTATAAAAATACATCTGCCTCTTGCAGTGCTGCTGACCATAGGCGCCTCCCTGCCCGCTGCCAAAGCAACACCGGAAGAAGCCGAATTCTACAGACATGTGGCCGAACAGTACATGCTGGCACAGTTCAAACCGCAGGATGATTTAAAGGTAGAGGTAGTTGCTTCGGAAATAAGCGACAACCGAAATTTTGGCGGCAAGTGCGAAGGATATCTTACAGCTGAACTCAAAGGCAGAGAAATAAGACAAAGCTCAGCGGTTAAACTGGTCTGCAGAAAGCCTAACAATAAGTTCACCATCATAGTACCGGTCTCTGTACGCCTGCTGAGACCTCAGCTGGTGGCAAGCCAGGCTATGGCAAAGGGCACTATAATTACGCAGGACATGCTCAAAACCATCTGGACTGACAGTAATTCCGCTCTTGCCGGCATTGCCGGACTCGAAAGAGAAGCCATCGGCAGCCGTGTCAAAAAAGACATCAAGCAGGGAGAGCCTATCCACAACAACTCTTTCTGCCTTGTCTGCAAAGGTGATCTTGTAAGCATAGAAGCCAAACAGGGAAACTTATACCTGAGAACAACCGGGGAATCCTTAAGTGACGGCAATTTCAACGAAACAGTTCAGGTTAGGAATCCCAAAAGTAAAAAAGTCATAAAAGCAAAAGTGTCTGGCGGGCAGACCGTGGAAGTAGTTTTTTAAACTTTTTCATTAATTTTTTTTACTTTTTAAAAAGCATATTGATTTTAATACATTAATTTTTTTTATTAATTTTATTAAAATTTACTTAAGTATTTTTGGATTCCGTCGTTAATAAGATAAACAACATGGAATTGTACCTTTCAAAGGTACCTAGTTAATTGAGGGTGACATTATGGCAATCGATATTTTAAGCGATCGTTCTATGAACGGCTTGCAAGAGAGCGTTGCCAATGCCAATCGCACGGCAATAGCTAACAAGGCTGCCACAACCGCTGCGACAAAAGGCGATGCTGCATCAGCTAGCGCTACAAGAGCAGATGCTGTAGTCCTTACTGATTCAGCAAAAAGTCTGGCAAAGGCTACTGAAAAAGCTAAAGCGTCTGACGGTATTGATCATGCAAAGGTCGATAAGCTGAAAAAAGAAATTCAGGACGGTTCTTATAAAGTTAATTATGAGTCCGTCGCATCAAAGCTGATTGATGCTGAAGACGAATTGTCAGCCATATTTGGCTAACAAAAAAAATGCAAACCAGCTGAATTGCAGGAGGTTCAGCTGGTTTACTTTATCCGGAATATCTACTTTTAATTAACAGGATATTATTGTTATATAAACAATATCTGTTAACAATCCTAAAATTTTTTATTCGGCCTTTTTCTTCACAGAACTTTTTCTTTTTGCTCTGGCAACTTTTCCTGCTGCGTCAAGATCTTCAGACAGGCCGGCAGCTGAATCTTCAGCGCCAGAAGAGCTCTGCTTATCGCCATCTGTATTCTCGCTCGTACCTGCAGCATGACCGAATACATCATTGCACAGCCTTAATACATACTCTCTTTCAACTTTCGGAAGCCTCATGGCGTAAGCTATGCTGACCGCCTGCTGAACAGATATTCTCGAGCTGATACTCATTAATGTGGCTATGCGGATCAGTGTTCTGGTGGTAAATGGCGCTGACAGCTGAGATTCAGCTGAATCATCTGCCTCAGGATCACCTAAAGATACCCGTCTGAGCTCCCCGGCAAAGCGCACCAGTTCTTTGGCCAGAGCTTCATCTATTGACGGACAGCAGCTTCTGATTATCGAAAGCTCTGCCTTTGGATAGGGATAGCTCATTTCAAGAAAACGCCAGCGGTCCAGAAAAGCCTGATTTAAAAGACGTGCGCCATTGTAAAAACCCACACTGTCTCCGTTGCCCTTGGTATTGGCCGTAGCGATTACTCTGAAAAACGGATGCGGCATGATAACTTCACCATTGTTGGCAACTACCGTCAGCGGTTTACCTTCAAGCACATCATTAAGGGCCGACAGATCTCCAGGTGCCATAAGATCGATTTCGTTAAGAATCAGGATCTCTCCGTATTTCATGGCTCTTGCAAGCGGTCCATATTCAAACTCAAGACGCCCGTTTCTTAAATTCATATGTCCGATCAGCTCCATCGATTCTGTTTTGTTGGACAGGGTAAGCTGCTCTACTCCCCAGTTCAGGCGGGCTGCCACCTGCAGAACCTGAGAGGTTTTACCGCACCCTGACGGACCGCTGATATACAGACAGTCATTCAGAGGATGAGCAAGGTACAATAGAATCTCGTTTAACGCATCCTTGGTAAATACGTAGCTGGCATTAATCTGCGGAATAAAGCTCGCTCCATCTGAGGTCGGTGCCTGCATGGTGCCGATTAACAGATCACTGCAGTTAAAGATTTCTGAAAGATTTAACTCATCATTAACGTTTTTTTTCGGCACGGCTGCACCGAGGGCTTGTTCAGTCATAAAAACTTCCTTTAATTAATTTTTAAATAGCTATTTGTTTCAGACAGCAGTCAGCATCAATGCACAAAAGCCTTTCTGCTAAAACATAGGTTGTGACTATCGAGCCGTCCCCAGTCTTCAGAACCCGATTCCTCAGGTTTCCAATCACTAAAACAGACTTGTCGGCAGCAAGACAGGAAGAGGGAATATATTTGCTTAGGCTCTGTGGTATCAGAACAAAAATTAAGCAGCAATCCTCTGAACTCTCTTCAGCTCCCCTGAAAGTCTCTATTTCCAGCAGAAAGCTGTCGGAATTAATATTTGATAAATGCCCCTTAAGCATTTTGGTTATTTTTCCCTTAAGAAGCACTTTGTTTGAAAAGGTCATGCAAATCTCCACATTCAGGATTTGCAGTAATGATAAAAGACGTTAAATAAGCACCAATGTCAGAAAATGTAGCTTTTGGACATTTTCTGACACAAAAACCAAAAAAAATGTCTGAACCAGGTCAGACATTTTTCTCTTATTGCACTTTATCAGCAGGAAACTGACAGTCTCGACAGGCCTCTTGCCGTAGTATTGCCCTTGTTGGTATAGGTCATATTTCTGGTATATCTGTCTCTGGTAGCCATCAGCAGGCCAGATATTCTTCTGTTTGAATTGATATTGAAGTTTATGAGCTTACCGTTTATTTCATTGCGCTGTTTGCAGTCCATAAGCGCTTTCTTGATTAAATCCACCTTGGCTGCGTAGGTTGTTTTTAACAGAGCCTTTTCAGGATGAAGCCTCATGCGCTGATCGTTGCTCTGCAGTTTAAGCATAAGCTGGGATTTTATTTCACTGATCTCGTTTAAGGACTCCATTAAGCGATCACGAAGCGCAATTCTTTCGCGGGCCAGTAATTTTGTAAGCTCACCTAGGATAACCTCCTGATCCTTTAAATAATCTCCGATAGGTTTTACTGTATTGCCAGAGTTAATCTTGTTGAAAGGAGTTCTAGTAAAAGTTGCCTGTGCCATAATTTTGCCTCCTATAGTACGCCGCGCATGTCATACATGTCGTAAACAGCTCTGGTATCGAGTTCAAGCTCTGTTACATAGGTATTGCCCAGAGGATACTGTCTTATTACTCTGGCGCCGTGGACAAAGCCCTCTACCTCGGTATAAATGCTGTCATTGCGTTCACGCGTATTGCTAAGACCGGTATGGGTCTTTACATAAACTCCATTCAGCTGTTCGCTAAGTTCTCTGTAGGCCTCAAGCTTGGATGCACGCATGGCCTGAATCTCTCTATCCGTAGTTGTAGGTCCCGGCTGACGGGAGAGGATTGCGTATCCGGTGGCTCTCAGCACTGGGAAATCATCTGGCTTGTTGACTCCGGTATCCGTATAGGTAAAGTTGCGCAGTACCGTGCTGCTGCAGCCCTGCAGTGCCAGACTGAGAAGACAGGCACTTATAATTACAGCTAGTTTCTTCATCTTTTCCTCCTACCTGCTGAAGCGCTCGTACTGACTGGCATCATGACTGTCTCTGACAATCTGATCTTTCATCTGATAGCTGCTTGCAGGATAGATAATTGGATCCTGTGCACCGATTCCCAGAAAATTCTTGACCGGGGAGCCATTCTTATACAGATATTCTTCATAATTGCCAGTCGAGGTTGAAGGAACCTTGGCGCCTTTTGGATAATATCTGCTGTTAAAGGAACTGCTGTGATGGATATTGTCATTAATTACCTGGGCAGGGCTCTTTTCTTTGCTTGAAGATGCAGATCCTGAAGAGGAAGTACTCTGAGTCTTTGAATTCTGAGCTGTCGCTTTGCTGCCTTTTGAATTATAGGCATAGGTAGACTGGGCACCTCCGTAATAGTCTCCGCTGTTTTTTACCTTGGAAGATGCCGGATCAGCACTTGAATATGAAGCTACACCGTATAAGGTACAGTTCTTTTCAGCCGTACGATAGCAGTATGGAAGTTCTGAATAAGGGATAAAGCCTGTTGAAGAACCGGTTACAGAAGAGTCCTCCATATTAATGACTCTGGCTACCAGTACCACGCCGTCACGGTTTCTGGTGATGGTGCCGGCCAGTACATGATGAACCATGGCTCTCTGGGCTATCTTGCGCCAGTTTCTTGAAAATACGAATTCGCCGGTCTTCGATACCGAGATGTTTCCTGTAATTTTAAATTCAAATACCGGAATTCCGCGTCTGTCCAGCTCATGGATGAAAACTTCACCCAGCTGACGGCCAAGATAGCCTGCGTCTTCATAGGTATCGGTATCTACAAAGGACGTTACTGCTACACGCGGGAACACAACCTTTTTAGGATTATCCGTTTTCTGGGTAACCTCCAGATCGCGCAGCATGGTAGCAAACAGAACATCAGACATCTGAGAGGCAACTTTACTTACCTGCATACCAGATCCGGAATAGACATGCTCATTTCCGATTTTATTGCCATTATTGGCATTATTTGCCGAGCATCCGACAAGTACAAGAGCAGCGGCGAAGCATAACGCTTTATAAATTATTCTCTCCATTCTGACCCTCTTGTTTAATAATTTAATATTGAACATACTTCTACAAAATATGTCGTACTTGATTAGAACAATGCAATTTCAATGCCAGACATAAGCGTCAAAATTCTGAGAGTTTTATAAATATATGTGCCAGATCCAAGAAAAAATACAGCTAACCTAGGAATATATAAGTAGTTTTTAAATATGGAACAGGATTTGCAGTGATATATCGCGTTAGCTGTATTTAATCATTATTTATTTTTCTGACGCAAACAGCTCCCAAAGGAACGTCATATGAGAGAGAAAATCTTAAAATTCTGCCTTACTTCTGCTTTGCTGCTGGGACTGCCCCTGGCAAATCAGGCAGTGGCAGGCTGGCACACCGCCACAGGTTCTGCCGGCATCACCGGCAGCATAGGAGAGGCCAGAGATGCCGCGGTTAATGATGCTATCCGCAGTCTGCTGCTGAAGAAAGGAGCAGACGTCCAGATTCATCAGGTCTACCGCAACGGAGCGCTTACCCGTGACAGCTATTCCATGAGAAATTCTGTACCTATAAGAAAGCTTATTGTGCTCGAGGAAGAAAAGACCAGCAACCGAATCTCGGTGAGAATCAAAGCCTATCTGCAGGATCAGGGCTATGATCAGAACAAGTGCTCAACCTCTAGAATAAGGAAGAACATCCTGCCTTTAAGGTTCAGATTCCTAGATCCTCAGGCTCAGATGGGCTCCTCAGGAATTGACCAGATCGGTAAAGAGCTCGACAGACTTATATATTCAGAAATCGCCAAAAACCCAAGTCTGCAGATAAAGCCGGTTTCTCTTGCCAATCTGAATATTAATGGCTACGCCAACTCTGATATTCATTATCAGCGTGACAATATGTACAACCTTGCCAAACAGAATGAGTCTCAGTACCTGATCATCGGCAATATCAATTCTGTAAGCTCTTCTGAGGTTGGCAACTTTATTACCAAACCGTTTTATAACGATACCAGAACCATCGATTTCACGGTTACTGTCTATGATGCGGTATCAGGCGAGCTTGTCATGAATGAAAATTATCAGGGAGAAGCTGACTGGCCTTTCAAGCAGGGAGAATACGTCAATCTGCGCTCAGACAGATTCCGCGGCTCGCCTTACGGCCAGAGAGTACAGGATCTCTGTCAGCGGGCTGCCAATGATATTATCCAGAATCTGCAGTGTCTGAAGCCTTCAGCCCGAGTAATCGAAGTAGAAGGCGATGACTTCATCATAAATATAGGCAAGAGCAGCGGCCTTGAAAAAGATCTCGAGTTCTCTCTGCAGCAGCAGTATCAGGGATATGACCGTCAGGGAAATACCTTTGAAAAAACCGAAGATGCGCCAGGCCTTTATAGAGTGGTTAATGTCTATGCCAACACCGCAAGACTGCGCCCGGTTTCTCTGCAGGACAACATCCTGAATGTCCAGCTTGATGATATCGTCACGCTGACAGATGACGAAGAAATGCCATAGCTCTCTTTAGAAGAATTACCTGAGCCTCGAACCTTAAGCGGCCGAGGCTTATTCAGCTTCTGTCTTGAAGACCTATAAGTAAAAGTATATACTTTATGGGTCAATTTGACCTGACTTACAGCGGCAGACCAGTTGCTGCCAGGAAATATAAGTATCTTCCTCATAGTAGTCTTAATAACGAACTGTTCTGGAAGCATTGTAAGAACTCACAAGGCGCAGGTCAGATTTTAAACATGACACTCTGTCCCCATAGTTAAATGGATATAACA
>DMTG01000162.1 GCA_003477345.1 Succinivibrionaceae bacterium
GGTATTCCGGCGGCAAAGATAAATTTTCAGAAAGATTTCATTAATTATTATCAACACATGCATTCGGAGCTTACACATGAAAGTAAAAGCAGTAAAACTTTATGAAAAAGGTTTTATGACACAGCCATTTGCCTTTGGCGGTGAAGAAGGCGAGGATAAGTTTGACAAAAATGTAAAATACCGCTCATCACTGCAGAATTATCTTATAGACACCGGCAGCGAGGTCATTCTTATTGATACCGGCATGCCAAAAGAAGCACCGGAGATGGTGGCTGACGACAACGCTCCTATCTATATCGGCCAGCGCATTGAGGATTATGTCAGCGCACTTAAAACCGCAGGCTACACACCAGAAGACGTCACCAAGATTATTGTCACTCACAAGCACGAGGATCATTCAGGCGAGCTGAGATCATTTCCTAATGCCAGAATCTATATAGGCAGGGCTGATGCCGATGCACTCAAACTTGACGGTCCTAACATTATAAGAGCCACCTTCGAAGACGGCGCCTTTTATAATTTCCCGCGTTCCCAGAAAATAGCCGATAACGTCTACATGATAGAAGCGATAGGTCATACCAATGGCAACAGCATCATAATTGCCCAGGATGGCGATCTCTTCTATATGTTCCACGGCGATGTTACCTATACCGACGAAGCACTATATGAGAACAAGCTGTCCATCGTCTATGAGAACAAAGAAAAGGCCCGCGAGACTCTCGATAACGTACGCGAGTTCATAAAGAATCACAAGACTGTCTATCTCTCTACTCACACGCCTTTAGGTCTTGAGAATCTGGAGGAACTGAGAGTTGTAGATCTCAAGGTACCTGTTGCCACCAGGCCATTAGAGGATATTGTCTATAAGACCGCTACCGGCAAATATGTCTGCACCGTCTGCGGCTATGTCTACGATCCTGACTTAGGAGATGATGCCAACGGTATTCCACCAGGAACCGAATTTGCCGATTTGCCGGATGACTGGCGCTGCCCTCTGTGCAGAAAAGGCAAGGATAAGTTCGTAAAGGCCTGATGGAAAAACTTTTAGGTTATAAGCAGACTACTGACTGCTATCCTAAATTGACACATACTGGCTGAACCAGGAAAAATAAATTCAAGACCTTGTCTACTGATGTGACGAGGTCTTTTTACTGTCGGCTATAGAATTCGTCCTCAAGACTTCATTAAGTGAGCATCTTATACAATGCGTAGTGCTCCATGGATACAGACGGTATCTATACACCAGTTGCTTTGACAGCGCTTTTCTTCTGCAGAGTCTTTCTAGATGAGTCATAGGCCTGAGGATGAACAAAATGCCATTAGATCACAACTACATTTTTCTTACTTTTTTGAAGCCAGTTAAACTTTAGAGAGATTTTTTTATAAATCGCCTTTTGTTTATGGCAATCTTATTGATACAGAACCACAACTAAGAGGACGTTTTATGAAAAAAACTCTTACTTTTTTATTTTCAACTGCTTTATTAATCTTCTCCAGCAGCTCATTTGCCAAAACGCAAAAAATCCTTATCAGCGTTCCAGACTCAACCTCATCTTATGTCTATTATGCTGCCATGCAGTTTGCTACAACAGCCACACAATATTCTAATAATTCTCTGTTTTTCGAAATCAAAGAAGATGGCAAGATGTACCATGGAGATACGGCCTACGGTATCAAACAGATTGAACATGGCACTATACCGATGCTGATTCTGTCAGCCAGTGTATATGGCAACAAATATCCTTCGATGAATATCATCTGCCTGCCTTATCTGTTTAAAGATCAGAAAGAGCTTGTAAATTTTCTGAACTCGGATAAAGGCAGTGCCATCATCAATCAGGTGAATAAAAACAATATTACCGTTGTTGGTAAATGGACCCGCTCCTTCCGTGAAATTACTAATTCGAAACGTCCTATTCAAAAAGTGGAAGATCTTAAAGATCTAAGGCTGCGTGTTCCTAAAAACCCTTTGTATGTGGAATTTTTTAACGCCTGCGGTGCTGAGACTATGGAAGCAGATTTCTCCAGTGTATATGGAGCACTTGATGACGGCACAATCGACGGACAGGAAAATCCGGTTGAAGTTCCTGCAGCCAGTGGTTTTTATGATGTGCAGACATACATTTCCATGAGCGATCACATGTCAGACGCCTGGATAGTTGGCATCAATTCTGCTCTGTTTAAATCCTTAACGCCAGAACAGCAGGATGCCATAATAAGAGCAGGTGAATATGTCCAGAAATGGAATGTTAACATGATCAATGAGCGTGATAAGTTTGCCTTAAACAAACTTACCCGCAACGGCATGAAGGTAAATCAGATCTCAGCTGAAGAGAAAAAGAGATTTGCAGAAGTCGCTAAATCCTGCTATCCATCCTTCCGCAAGCTGATCAATGACGATAAGCTCTTTGATGCTGTAGTAGCCAACTATGAATAGAGATGTCATCTTGAAATCATCAGGAAGGAGAGTTTATTAACAGAATGCACCTGTGTTTTACAGCAAAACACGGGTATACCCAAAGAACACCGAAATCCGCATTGCTATCGCAATTTTAATGTATTTTGAAATCAGCTTTACCGATGCGAAATTTCGGTTTTTTTGATCGCTGAAAATTGGAAGCTGCAGATACAAAAAAACCCCAAGCAAAAGTGCTTAGGGTTATCTTTATAGTAATGGCGGAACGGACGGGGCTCGAACCCGTGACC
>DMTG01000085.1 GCA_003477345.1 Succinivibrionaceae bacterium
GAATAGGATAAGCCAACTGACGACGTCCCCAGTCCTCAAGACGGTGGATCTTGCCGCCACTCTTTTCGATCTCGCCTTTGTAGCGTTCGATCATTCCTGGAACCTGATCGCTCTGATCTGGGTGAACCAGAAATACAATTTCGTAGTTACGCATTTAAAATGCTCCTTACGGTAAAAATCTGTCAAACTCAGTCAATTGACAGACAAGGAAGCTAAGTAAAGAAAATAGATCTTTACGACTGAATTCGGCATATTTTACTACCAAATTAAAACGAGTCAAGCTAAAAATTAGGATCCTGTCTTTATGTTTCTTTCTGGACTTAAGATTATATCGGTCTAGATAGTGAATATTAGCTTTAGCTTGCATTATCCGTCGCTCTTTTTTGAAATAATAAATAGGCACGATTTGATTTAATGTGAGTAAATCCTGTAGTAAAACCGTATTTACAGGACTTAAGGTACTAGTATGGCGAGTTATTTTATTAACCGACCAATATTTGCATGGGTAATAGCCATTGTAATAATGCTGTCAGGGCTTCTGGCTGTAAATATCCTGCCAGTATCCCAGTACCCGGTTATTGCCCCGCCTGCCGTTAGAATTCGTGCCTCCTACCCGGGAGCTGATGCCTCAACCGTTGAAAGAGCCGTAACACAGATCATGGAGCAGAATCTTATCGGACTCGACGGAATGATGTATATGGTGGCGCGCTCCGATTCCTATGGCAACAGCAGCATCACCATAAATTTTGAACCAGGCACGAACCCGGATATTGCTCAGGTGCAGGTTCAGAACAAGCTGCAGCAGGCTAAGTCTCAGCTGCCTAACACTGTTCAGCAACGCGGTGTTTCAGTTACTAAATCAACCGATACCTTCCTGATGGTCGCAGCTCTGGTTGTCAAGGATGATTACCACTCAAGCGACGATCTGTCTGACTATATATATTCAAACCTGCAGGAGCCGCTTGCCAGAGTACCAGGCGTCGGAGCTCTCCAGATTTTCGGCTCTCAGTACTCTATGAGAATCTGGATTGATCCTCAGAAACTTAATAATCTTTCCGTAACCACCGCTGAAGTTATCAATGCCGTCAAGGCCCAGAATGCCCAGGTTACCTACGGCGCTCTTGGAGGAACGCCTGCAGTTGCAGGACAGCCCTACACCTTTACGATTACAGGTCAGAAAAGACTTGAAAAGGTGGAAGAGTTTCAGAATATTCTTATCAAGGTCAATAAAAACGGCACTCAGGTAAGGCTAAAGGACATCGCCAGAATCGAGCTTGGGCAGGAATCCTATAACTACGGAGGCTTTTACAACGGCAAACCAGCCTCGAGCATAGCCATAAGTCTGTCTTCAGGTTCTAATGCACTATCTACAGCAAGACACGTCAAAAAACTGCTTTCTGATATGCAGCCCTACTTCCCGGAATGGTCTGAGCTTGTATATCCCTACGACACTACAGAATTTATCGAAGTGTCCATTCACGAGGTTTTCAAGACTCTGGTTGAAGCCGTAGGTCTCGTGATCCTGATTATGTTCATGTTCATGCGCAGCATAAGAGCTACCCTGATCCCGTCAATTACCGTACCGGTAGTCCTGTTAGGAACTTTCGCCTCCATGTCGGTGTTCGGCTTTTCTGTAAATACCCTGACAATGTTCGGACTGGTGCTTTCTATAGGCCTGCTGGTAGACGATGCCATTGTGGTGGTGGAAAACGTAGAACGCATAATGCACGAAGAACCTGAACTTACCGCCAAGGAAGCCACTCAGAAATCCATGGGACAGATAACCTATGCGCTGGTCGGAATTGCTACCGTGCTGTCAGCCGTATTTATCCCTATGGCCTTTTTCGGCGGTTCTACCGGCATTATCTACCGGCAGTTCTCAATAACCATAGTCTCAGCTATGATTCTGTCGGTATCAATTGCCATCATTCTAACCCCAGCACTGTGTGCAACCATTTTAAAAAGGCATTCCTCTTCTGAAAATACCAGAAGACTTAAAAGCGCAAATCCCTTTATAAGAACTTATGCTCTCTTGAATTTAAAAGTCGATGCCATTATAAACCGCTGGAATGATTTTTTCTCATATCTAAGAGACAGATACCAGCAGTACGTACAGATTGTTGTTAAAAAGATAGCCTCCGCTCTTGTAGTCTACGTATCTTTGTGCGCAATTTTGTGTTTTGGCTTTCTCAAGATCCCTAGCTCTTTTCTCCCCTCAGAAGATCAGGGCGTGATGATGACGAGTGTTTCCCTTCCGGCCGGCTCTACCATTGAGCAGACCAAATCGCTTACCGAAAAGGTCTATGCCTACTTTTTCAATGCCGAAAAGGAAAATGTCAAAAGCATCCAGAGCGTTGTAGGGTTCTCATTTGCAGGTCAGGGCCAGAACTCTGGCATGGCATTCATAAAAATGAAGGACTGGTCATTAAGAACAAGACCTGATCAGCATGTCGATCAGATTGTCTACCGTTCTATAAAACCGCTTTTAGGTTTCAGAGAAGGTCTTGTATATGCCTTCAATGTACCGACTATCCCTGGGCTTGGAGCTGCCTCCGGGTTTGACCTGTTTATCTGCGACAACGGGCATCAGGGTCATGACATGCTGCAGAAAGTTGCCAAGGAGTACATTTATAAGGCTCAGCAGTCTCCAAAGCTTGCGCAGGTGAGAATCCACGGCATGGAAGATACACCTCAGCTGAAGCTGCTCATAGATTACGAAAAGGCCATGAGCCTCGGACTTAATGTAGCTTCAATTAACAGTACTCTGTCGAGCGCCTGGGGCTCAAATTATGTAGACAACTTCCTGGATAGAGACAGAGTAAAAAAAGTCTACCTGCAGTCGCTGCCTGAATACCGAATGACACCTGACAATCTGCAGGAATGGCAGTTTAAGAACAACCGCGGACAAATGGTTCCCTTCAGTTCCTTCGGCTCTTATGAGTGGATCTACGGCTCGCCTAGACTTGAACGATACAACGGAGTATCAGCCATCAATATAAAGGGAGCTGCGGCCAGAGGCTACTCCTCAGGAGAGGCTATGCTCGAGATGCAGAATCTGGCAAAAGAGGTGCTGCCGCCAGGCTTTGGCATATTCTGGACTGGTGTATCTTACCAGGAAAGACTGTCTGGCTCTCAGGCGCCTTTTCTCTATGCCATATCTCTGCTGGTTGTCTTCCTGTCGCTGGCCGCACTTTATGAAAGCTGGTCGATTCCCTTTGCTGTCATGCTGGTTATTCCACTTGGTATTATCGGAGCAATTCTGGCTGCCGATATATCCATAATGCTGCCTTTTGGACAGAAGCTTACCAATGATGTGTACTTTCAGGTAGGACTGCTTACAACCGTAGGCCTGTCCGCTAAAAACGCGATTCTGATAGTAGAGTTTGCCAAACATCTCTACGATAACGGAGAAAAGCTGACTGCTGCAGTTTCAAAGGCTGGCAGAATCAGATTCAGACCAATTGTTATGACCTCAATGGCCTTTATTTTAGGCGTGCTGCCTCTTGCTCTGAGCACAGGCGCCGGTGCTTCAGGCAGAAATGAAATCGGCCGCTGCGTGATAGGCGGCATGCTGTCCTCATCGATTCTGGAAATTTTCTTTGTGCCGATATTCTTTGTGCTGATCATGCGCTACTTCACCAGAAAGCCTGAGGTAAAGCAGTCATAAGAGAAGTAGGCTATTGCAAAATATTGCAATCACATCGAGCTCTGATGTTTTAAGAAGAAGAAAAATAAACTCTACTGATCAGCAGAAGCTTCTACAAGATTTCCAAGAGAGACGATCTTACAGCTCTTTTTGGCAAAGCCTATGCCTATTCCATTGATCTTCTTATAACCTT
>DMTG01000305.1 GCA_003477345.1 Succinivibrionaceae bacterium
ATGCTGTAAACTGTCAGCTTGGAACTTTGGATATCGGTGCCGTCAATCAGTCAGTAATGACTTCTTTCATACCAGATATAGCGGCCGTTGATATTCCTTACTCAATCACCTCCTATGAAGATGCAGACAAGCTGTTTGCCAACAACGGTCCTCTCACAAAATACTATTCAGATGAGATAAAGAACGCCGGAATCAACCTTATCAATATGGACGTATGGGAAGTAGGATTCAGAGAATTCTCAAATTCTATCCGCCCAATCAAGTCCTCTAAAGACATCAAAGGCATCAAACTGCGTGTAATGGATTCCAGAATTCATCAGGGCTTCTGGCGTGCATTAGGAGCCGATCCTGTTCCTATGTCCTGGGGCGAGGCTTATACCGCTCTTCAGCAGAAAGCCATTGACGGTGTAGAAAATGCAATTTCTGTTCTGGACGGCAACAACATCAACGAGGTTAACTCCTATCTTGCCATGACTGACCACAACTACTCCTCCATATTCATAATTATGTCAGAGAAGGCATGGAAGAAACTAAGTCCAGAACAGCAGAAAATTGTTATGGATTCTGCCCGCGAAGCCGGTGCCTATGAAAGAGAAGAACAGAGACGTCAGGCTAAAGCCGCTGTAGATAATCTTGCTTCTAAAGGCATGACAGTAACAGAAGTCGACAAGAACGAAATGAAGGCAGCTGTTGCTGATTTCATAAAGGAACAGGGCGCCGAGTATCCTGAAATAATGAAGATTATCAGCGAAACCACCGGCAAGTAGTAAAACTCCTATATTTATTTTCCCCACGCTCTTACGCGCGGGGATCTTATTATTAAAATTAGGCGGCTAGAATGTATTCTGTCTTAGAAAATATTTTCACTTTGTTCCAGAAGCTGATGCTGAACATAATAACACTGGCGCTCTGCATCATGATGTGTGTCATCATAGTTCAGGTTTTCACCCGTTATGTGATTTTCTATTCTCTGCCCTGGTCAGAAGAGCTTTCCCGCTATCTGTTCGTGTTTATCGTCTTAAACGGCATCAATATTGCGGTAAGTCAGGAAAAGCTCATAAAGATAGACGCTGTGCAGAATTCCATAAAGTGGCTGCGTGGACGCATTGCTCTTGATATATTTCACGCTGCAGTCGGCATAATTGCCTGTGTACTGATTGCCTGCTACTGTACTGATCTCTTTCCGGTTGGACACGTACAGAAATCTCCTGCTATGAGAATACCGATGATTATCATGTACTCGATTGTATTTATAGGCTATCTGCTGTCCACTATCGCCCTGTCCTTCAAATTCATCGATAAAATATGCGACTTCTGCAATCCAGCGAACAAGGGCGTGCGCATACATACCAAAGATGACATAAAAGAAACACTGAAAGGAGAATAAAATCATGGAATTAGCTGTTGCAGCACTCTTTTTAGTGCTTATTGCTGCTCTGGTACTCGGAGTGCCAATTATCTGGAGTCTGGCTCTGGCCTGCGTAACTTCAGTTGCTCTTAACCCAGACCTGTCTTTTGTGATCATTGCCCAGCGCATGTTCTCTGGAGCTGATTCATTTTCCCTGCTTGCTGTACCTGCCTTTATGCTGGCCGGTGACGTCATGAGCAACGGTGGTCTTTCAAAAAGACTTATCGACTTTGCCGATGCACTGGTCGGCTGGATTGCAGGAGGAGTTTCCATCGTTGCCATTTCGGCATGTGCATTCTTTGCCGCAATTTCAGGATCTTCCATGGCCACCACGGCATCAATCGGCGCTGTCATGTATCCTGAAATGACCAAACGCGGCTACCCTAAGGATTATTCCGCTGCTATTCAGGCTATTGGAGGAACTCTGGGAGTTGTAATTCCTCCATCGGTTGTATTCGTGATCTACGGAACAGTAACCGGAGTTTCCATTTCACAGCTTCTGATGGCCGGTATAATTCCTGGAATTTTCTGTGGTCTGATGCTGGCGCTGTACTGTTGTGTAGTAGCTAAAAAACGTAACTTTCCAAAAGGCAGCTCTTTTAACAGCATGAATATCTGGACTGCATTCAGGCGTGCCTTCTGGGCACTTATGATGCCTGTGATAATTTTAGGCGGTATCTATGCCTCAATTTTCACACCGACAGAAGCTGCCGTAGTATCGGTATTCTACGGAATTTTCGTCTGCTGCTTTATCTATCGAGAAGTTAACCACAAATCTCTGTGGAAAATCTGTCAGCATACTGCCATAGTAACCGCCAACCTCATGGGACTGGTGGCATCAGCCTCGGTATTTGCGTATCTGGTGACAATGTACAACATTCCTACGCTGATCACAGAGTTTTTCATGGGTTTCTGCAACACTTGGATTATTTTCATGCTCATCATCAACCTGATCATGATAGTGGCAGGAATGTTCCTCGATAACGGATCTATCATTCTGATTTTAGGTCCAATCCTGGCACCGCTTGCTGTCAGCTATGGAATAGATCCGGTACAGTTCGGACTGGTGGTGGTTTTTGTGCTGTCAATGGGACAGTGTACCCCGCCTTTTGGAACCTGCATGTTTATTGCCTGCGGAATTTCAAACCGTCCGGTCATGGGAGTAGCAAAGGCACTTATTGGCTTTATTGCTGTAGAAATTGCCTGTGCGCTGCTGTTCAGCTATGTTCCGGAATTTTCACTGCTGATACCGCAGCTACTGATGCGCTGATAACTACTGGAGATATAAATAAAAAATGGATACATTTAACTTTATAAAAGAGCACCGCATAGTCTCCATCTCAAGACAGGTTTACGGTGAAGATCTTCTTGAATCTGCAAGACGTCTTATAAAAAGCGGAATCTGTCTTTTGGAGATCACCTTCGATCAGGCAAGTCCTGACTGCCTTAAGGATACTCCTGCATCTATCGCACTTATA
>DMTG01000155.1 GCA_003477345.1 Succinivibrionaceae bacterium
TTTTTAGAAAAATTAAATTAAATTTTAACCATAGTAGTTTTTAACTAAAGGTGATTTAAATGCAGACAACTTTCTTCTTCGGCAGCTGGTGGCGACTCGTTGTATAGCGGGTGGTCAGATTTACTGTTGATGAAAGTTCTCTGAAATAAAACAACCCGCAATAGCGGGTTTTTTTATCGGTCGAAAAGAGCCCGCAGTGCAAGTGATACGGGCGAGACCAGAATCTCCCCAATGCCGACCGAAAGACATTAAACTGGAGATTTTATTATGAACACCATTCTTGAAAAGCTTTACTCTCACGAGAACATTTCCACCGAAGAGTCCAACTCCATCTTCCAGGAGATCTTCGCAGGCAAAATGGATCCTGTAGTATTCAGCTCCTTCTTAACCGCTCTTAAAATGAAAGGCTACTCCGCCGATGAAATCGCCGGTGCAGCAACTGCAATGATTAGCGCCGCCACTCCTTTTGAACGCACCACCTCCATGGAAATCGGTGAAATCGTAGGTACCGGCGGTGACCGACTCAAGACCATTAATATTTCAACAATGGCCGGCATCGTCTGCTCCTGTCTGGGTCTGCACATTGCCAAGCACGGCAACGCCGCAGTATCTTCAAAGACCGGCGCTTCTGATGTATTAACCTCTTTAGGCTACAATATCCGCGCCGCAGCTCCGCTGACCAGAAAGAACCTTGAAGAAGAGGGCTTTGCATTCTTCTTTGCTCAGGTCTACCACCCGGGCATGCGCTTTGCCGCTCCTATAAGAAAGGCCCTAGGCACCAGCACCATCTTCAATATCCTGGGACCTCTGAGCAACCCGGCTCACGTCAACTACGAGCTTTTAGGCTGCTACGATCCTAATATGCTGCGCACCATGACCGAGGCTTTAAAGATCACCGGCGTCAAACGCGCACTGACCGTAAACGGCAACGGCATGGATGAAATCTCCATCTTCGGCACCACCCGCTATGCAGAACTCTTTGAAGACGGCCATATCGAAGAAGGCGTCTTCACCAACAAGGATTTCGGCATCACTGAATCCTTTAATCAGAAGCAGCTTGAAGGCGGTACTCCAGAAGACAACGCCAGAATCGCAAGAGACGTATTAGCAGGAAATGGCACCGCCGCCCAGAACGCAGTAGTTGCTGCCAACGCCGCAGGTCTTATCAGACTGTCAGGCAAGGAGCGCAATCTGCAGCAGGGCTTTGAAATGGCCATGGAAGTAATCAGATCAGGCAAAGCCATCGACAAGCTTGAAGTGCTTAACCACAATTCAAACCTGGAAGTGGCCGCCTGATAGAAACCGACTTAATAAAACAACAAAGGCAGAAAATTATGCTGGGCAGCGAAAAACTTACAGACACAGCTTTAGCTTACAGAGGACTTAACTATAAGTCACTAAACGACACTGTGCTTGCAACTATCATTAATAAAAGAGTGCTCGATATTGAGAACATCTCAAAGGAAGGTCAGCGTACCGCCCCAAGAGCCTCGCTATACAGAGCACTGTCAGTTCGCGGGAGACGCAACTTTATTCTAGAATGCAAAAAGTCCTCTCCTACGCTCGGCGATTTCTGCCAGGATTTCAACCTAGACAGAATTTTAGAGTGCTATGAAAAGCACGCCAGCGCAATTTCCGTGCTGTGCGAGCCCCATTTTTTCAAAGGCTCACTTGACTACTTAAGCTATGTAAAAAGCAGAACCAGACTTCCAGTCATCTGCAAGGACTTCATTATCTCAGAAGAGCAGCTGACAGCTGCCAATAACGCAGGCGCCGATGCCGTACTGCTCATGCTCTCCGTGCTCTCAAGAGACTTCTTTTTAGAGCTTGCCAAAAAGGCCCACGAGCTCGGGCTTGAAGTGCTCTGCGAGGTTGACACCTATGAGGATGCATCTTTCGCCATTGACCACAATCTGAAAATCGTCGGCATCAACAACCGCGATCTGAGAACCTTAAAGGTAGATCTTGGCAACGCTAAAAAGCTCTACTCGCTCTTTGACGCTGCCACCCGCGTGATTTCAGAGTCTGGCATTCACGATCATCAGCAGCTCGTAGATCTCAAGCCTATCCGCAACTTCCTGATTGGCTCTTCGCTGACAGGCGCTGACAATATCGAGTTCAAGGCCAGCTCCATGCTCTACGGCATGAACAAGATCTGCGGCCTTAAGACTTTAGAGGCGCTCGACGCCGCTATCGCAGGCCACGCTTCCATAGCTGGCCTTATTTTCTATCAGAAGTCCCCAAGATCGGTCTCCTTAGACGAGGCCCGCGCCCTAACCGATCATGGCCGTGGCAGAATCTCCTTTGCCGGCGTGTTTGTAGATGAAGATCCAGAGGTGATTATAAACACCGCCCGCGCTCTAAAGCTTGACTTTGTACAGCTGCACGGCTCTGAAAGTGTACAGATGATAGAACAGCTGAAAAAGGAGCTTCCTGACACCAGAATCATCAAGGCCGTCAAAGTAAAAGACCAAAAGAGCTTTGATGAGGCCTCAGACTATGCACAGTATTGTGACTTTCTGCTCTTGGATTCTCCGTCACCTGGCAGCGGAGCAAAATTTGACTGGAGACATATACCGGATTTTATTGACAGAAACAGAACTCTGCTTGCAGGAGGCATCGGCCCTGACAACTTAGATGATGCCCTAGAGCAGAGATTCCTTGGACTCGATCTGAATTCAAAACTGGAAAAAACCAAAGGGGTCAAAGATCCCGCAATGATAAAAGAAGCCTTAGACAGACTGAACAGATTTTAGGAGATAAAAAAAGTGACACAGTTAAATCCATTCTTTGGAAAATTCGGCGGCCAGTACGTGCCTGAAGTGCTGATCCCTGCCCTAGACGAGTTAGAACAGGCCTTTATCGATTCAAAAAACGATCCTAAGTTCAAAGAAGAGCTCGACGAGCTTCTGAAAAAATACGCAGGCCGCCCTACCCCGCTTACCCTGTGCAGAAACCTGACCCGCGGCACCAGGACAAAAATCTATTTAAAGCGTGAAGATCTGCTGCACGGCGGCGCGCACAAGACCAATCAGGTATTAGCTCAGGCACTTTTAGCAAAGCGCATGGGCAAGACCCGCATCATAGCTGAAACCGGAG
>DMTG01000065.1 GCA_003477345.1 Succinivibrionaceae bacterium
TCAACAAGAATTTCTCCATGAACGTGCAGCACTGCATAGTCGGTATTCCAGGCTGCTTTATCAAATCTCAGATGCAGGAAGGTACAGCTACGGTGCAGAGCGGCTATGTCACCATCCGTGACCGCAATCTTGCAATTGAAAATGCTCGTGCCGGCACGAATCTAGGCGAGGATGAGGAAATTATCCACACGCTGCCGCAGAACTATCATACCCAGACCTCTGAGGAGGTTATCAATCCTATTGGCCAGTATGCTAAAAGGCTTACGGTGGAGGCTCAGATCATTAGCTGCAAGCGAGGGCATGTGGCCAATCTCAACAATGTGCTCTCCAGTGTCTCCTCTGACATTCAGGTTGATTCTAAGATCTACAACGGTATAGCGGCAGCCGATGCTGTGCTTACCGAAAGCGAGAAGGAAATAGGCGTCAGCCTCATCGATATTGGCGGTGGTACCGTCAGTGTCAATGTCTATGACAACAAGCGCATGATTTTCTCCTTTGGTTTCCCGAGCGGCGGTGACGGCATCACCCAGCAGATAGCCAAGAACATGGGAATTTCCCTTGATATGGCTGAGCAGCTTAAGGTTCAGTTCGGACTTGCCGATCCAGGGCTTATTCCTCAGGACAAGCAGAACGTGCGCCTCAAGTTCAAGCAGAGCTCCATGTATCAGCGCGATGATGACAATTCAATAAGCTACTCGCAGCTGTCCATAATTATTCACGAAGAGCTCAAGCAGCTGTTCCAGAGAATCATCTATACCATTTCCGACTTCGCAAGCTCCAACGGCAAGAGTCTGAATCTTGGTGCAGGCTTTGTGCTCACCGGCGGTGTTGCCAATACCGTGGGCATTGAATACGTGCTTGAGGAAGTGGTACGCGAGCTGTATGTATCTCAGGATTCTGCCTACCCTATGAACAAGATTAAAGTGCGTATAGCTCAGCCTTTAGGTCTGGTGGGCGGCCAGGAGAACAGCTCGATTGGCGGCTCCAGCCTGTTAAGCCCTGACAAGGCGGTGGCGGTTGGTCTTCTGCGCAGCGGCCGCAGTCTTATCGAAGAGAAGATTTTTTATGAGAATAATTCAGAAAAACAGAAAAAGAAATCAATTATTCGCAGTATCAGAGACTGGATTTCGCATGAGTTCTAAAAGAATTTGATCAAGGCGTCTTTTTGATTGTCAGAGTCTTGATAATATAAGCTTTGCAAATTTTCAGTTAGAGTAAAAATACTGACAAAGACAAAATACAGTTTCTTATATGAGCGCAGCCTAAAAGCTGCGGCGTATTGAATCCAATGAAGAGGAAATCTCTCTTTTCAAGGCCAAGTGACAGGGATGATTCCTGGAGATCAAGATAAATGAGCGATTTTGAAAAAGAATCCAATGTAAATACCCCGATGCCTAAGGCAATTTTACCTTCTGCTGCCTGCAAAATACGTGTAATCGGCGTAGGCGGTGGCGGCGGCAATTCTCTGCAGCACATGATAAATCAGGGAGTTACTGGCGTAGATTTCATAGCGATAAATACCGATGCGCAGGCACTGTCCCGTTCTACTGCTCCTTTAAAGGTGCAGATAGGTGTCAAGCTTACCAACGGTCTGGGGTCCGGCTGTGATCCTAACAAGGGCCGCAAGGCGGCAGAAGAGAGCCGTGAAGATATAAAAAGGCTGCTCTCTGGCTCTGACATGGTATTCATCACCTCCGGCATGGGCGGCGGTACCGGTACCGGAGCTACTCCGATTATCGCGCAGATTGCCAAAGAGACCGGCGCACTTACCATTGCCGTGGTTACCAAGCCGTTTGAATTTGAAGGCAAGAGACACGTTATCAACGCCGAATCCGGTATCAGCGAGCTTGCCAAGCATGTTGACTCCATCATTGTGATTGACAATGAAAAGCTGCTTAGCAACTTAGGATCCAATATATCGATCGTTAATGCCTTCAATCAGGCCAATGACGTGCTCTTAAATGCCGTCAGAGGCATCACCGGTTCCATTACCGATCCGGATGCCTTCATCAATCTGGATTTTGCCGACGTGGTTACCGTCATGCGCGGTCGCGGCCATGCCATGATTGGTACCGGTATCGGTCAGGGCGCCAACTTTGTTGAGGACGCAGTGGAGCGCGCAATTCACTCGCCTCTGATTGAGACCGTGGATTTCTCCTCGGCCGCCGGTGTGCTGGTCTATGCCAGAGTAAATCAGAATTTTCCTATCAACAAATGGAATCAGGTCTGCAACGCAGTGCAGGCCTATGCTGATGAAGAGGCTGACTGCAAGTTCGGCATGAAGTTTGATGAAAGTATCGCTGAAGATCAGATTGAGCTTACCATTCTGATAACCGGCATTTCCTCAACCTGCGCCAGCTACTCAAACTATCAGGATGTGCAGAGCCTGCCTAGATAGTCCGAAAATTCAAAGCGGTCTTAAAAATTTAAGGCCGCTTAAAGACCTAACTTCCTTCCCTAATACCCTGCAAAAATTAACTGCTTGTTATACTGAATTTAAAAAAAATTCTTGTCTGCTAATTTTTCCATAAGTTTTCTCTGTTATAATTTAGGGTTGAGGTTTTTAACAAGAGGTCTTGCTATGGTAAAGCAGCGTACTTTAAAGGACATAGTCTCCGTAACTGGCGTGGGGCTGCACTCAGGCGCCAAGGTTAAGGCTGTATTTCGTCCTGCTCCGGCTAATACCGGCATTGTCTATACAAGAACCGATCTCAAGCCGCAGGTTTCTATAAAATGCGAACCTGAAGCCGTGCGTGATACTCAGCTGTGTACTGCTCTGGTCAATGAGCAGGGAGTTCGTATATCCACAGTTGAGCACCTGACTGCCGCCCTCAGTGCCATGGGCATTGACAATCTCTATGTAGATGTTGATTCTCCTGAGGTTCCGGTTATGGACGGTTCTGCGCAGCCTTTTGTCTACCTTTTTGAAACCACCGGCATCAAAGAGCTGGATGCTCCCAAGCAGTACATCAAGTTAAAGCGCAGAGTAAGAGTCGAAGACAATGAAAAGTGGGCTGAACTTGAACCTTATGATGGCTTCCATCTCGATCTGCAGATAGACT
>DMTG01000064.1 GCA_003477345.1 Succinivibrionaceae bacterium
AAGTCCCTGGCTTCAGCCATGGGGAGCTGTCAAAAAAGCTGTTTCTTTCAGACAATTAAGGATTACAAACAATGAAAGCCGTAACTGCCTATATTGATACGGAAGCTTTAATTCACAATCTAAAACATATCAGAAGTTTTGTTCCCAAAGCCAAGATAATTGCCGTAGTAAAGGCTAATGCCTACGGGCATGGACTGTACCCGATATCCAATGCGCTCACCGATTATGTGGAGGCCTTTGCGGTATCCAGAATATCTGAGGCTTTAAGTCTTAGAAATCAGGGAGTGAGCAAGCCTATAGTGCTTTTAGAGGGATTCTACAATGACTCAGATGTAGAGCTGATTTCCAAATACGATCTGTATACTGCCGTGCACGACACAGCGCAGCTTGAGGCCATCGAAAAGGCCCATATAGAAAAAAAGGTCAATGTCTGGCTGAAGATAGATGTCGGCATGCATCGTCTGGGCGCTAATGATCTCAATGAAATTGCCGCTATCAAAAAACGTCTGGAGCAGTGTGATAATGTCAAAAAGCCGGTCGGCCTGATTTCTCACCTAAGCGTGGCAGACACTCCATCTGAGAACGAATACAATCAGAAACAGATTGCTTTCTTCTGGCAGGTTGCCAAAGAGCTGAACTTTGAAGGCGATCTGTGCCTTGCCAATTCAGCCGGTATCTATCAGTGGCCACAGGCCCACACTCCTTGGGTAAGACCCGGCATTATCATGTACGGCATTTCTCCTTTTGAGGACAAGGACGGTGTTGATTTAGGACTTACTCCGGTCATGACTTTGAAAAGCTCTATCATTGCTCTTCACAATATCAAAAAAGGTGACAAGGTCGGTTACGGAGCTGCCTGGATTGCTCCGCGAGATACGGTTCTGGCCATCGTGGCTGCAGGCTATGGCGACGGTTATCCAAGAACCGCGCCTAACGGAACCCCGGTGCTTATAAATGGTCGCATCGTCCCGACCGCAGGCCATGTCTGCATGGACATGATGTTCGTGGATTTAGGACCTGATGCCAAAGATAAGCTTGGTGACGAGGTTACCCTGTGGGGCAAGGGACTGCCGGTTGAGAAGATAGCCAGCGCCTGCGGCACTATTCCTTATGAGCTCGTGTGCCATGTGATGCCGCGTGTCAGCGTGGAATTTCTGTAGGCTTAGAAACTAAAGGCAGATTTAAAATTTGTGAATCTGCCTTGTCCGCCATTTTCCCAGCATCATAAGCATAATTTTTCTATCTGCAGCAGGACTGTATCTTCGGCTGTCATACTTGGTGCTTCTCTTTTAAATCAGCGGCACTAATCCAATCTATTTGTTATAATAGTCGTTTTAAAAAAAAGCAGAAGGTCTGCTTATATATAATTTCCGGAATAAAAAGTGTTAGAAACCATATCGTTAAAGGAAAAAGTTGCAGCTTTAAAAGAGCGTGCTGATGCTTTGAGGGGGTATCTTTGACCTTCAGGGTAAGACAGAACGCCTTGAAGAAGTTGTAGGCCTGTTAGAAGATCCTGATGTCTGGAATGATCAGGAAAAAGCTCAGGTTCTGGGAAAAGAGCGACAGAGTCTGACCTCCGTCGTGGACAGATTCAGGCAGCTGTATCAGGGATTTGATGATGTCCTGATGCTTGAAGAACTGGCAAAGGAAGAAGGTGACAAGTCCTCCATGCAGGAAGCCTATGAAGAGGCTGAGAAGCTTGATGCCACCTTAGTAGCACTTGAGCTTGAGCGCATGTTTTCAAAACCGCATGACGATGCTCCCTGCTATATGGATATTCAGTCAGGTTCAGGCGGTACCGAAGCTCAGGACTGGGCTGAAATGGTAATGCGCATGTACGTAAAATTCGGCGAAAAGCACGATTTTACAGTAACTGTTACCGAGTGCACCGAGGGCGAAGTTGCCGGTATCAAGTCCGCAACCGTCAAGTTTGAAGGCGATCATGCCTTTGGCTGGCTGAGAACCGAAACCGGAGTGCACCGTCTGGTGAGAAAATCGCCTTTTGATTCTAATAACCGCCGTCATACCTCCTTCTGCTCGGCCTATGTATATCCAGAGATTGAAGACAATATAGAAGTGGATATCAATCCTGCGGATCTGAAGGTTGATGTGTACAGATCGTCAGGCGCCGGCGGACAGCACGTCAATAAGACCGAATCTGCGGTAAGAATTACCCATGTGCCTACCGGCATAGTGGTTACTTGCCAGAATGAGCGCTCGCAGTTTCAGAACCGCGATCAGGCCATGAAACAGTTAAGAGCCAAGCTCTATAATCTGGAGCTTTCCAAGCGCATGGCTGAGCAGCAGGCGCTCGAAGACAGCAAGGCAGATATCGGCTGGGGCAGTCAGATTCGTTCCTATGTGCTCGATGATGCCCGTATAAAAGATTTAAGGACAAACGTGGAGAGCCGGGATACTCAGAAGGTACTAAACGGAGATCTCGACATGTTTATTGAAGCAAGTTTAAAGTCAGGGTTATAACCCCAAGTTGTCAAAGGAAAAAATAAATGACTAATGAAAAGACCGGTGTAGTGGAGAGTGCTGCCAATGATGAGAAGCAGCAGCGCCGTGAAAAGTTGAATGCTCTGCGTGCTCAGGGACAGGCCTATCCTAATGACTATCGTCGCGATGCCTTATCCTGCGATATCAGAGAAAAGTGCCAGGATAAAGATCCAGAAGTGCTCGAGCAGGAGAAAAATGAATTCTCAATTGCCGGCAGAATGATGACCAGACGTATCATGGGCAAGGCATCCTTTGCTACTCTGCAGGATATGGGCGGAAGAATTCAGATCTACGTATCCCGTGACGATTTACCGGAAGGCGACTATCAGAACCTGTTCAAGAAGCTGGACCTCGGCGACATCATCGCAGTTAAGGGGCATGCCTTCAAGACCAAGACCGGTGAGCTTACTCTGCACGTAACCTCTCTGCGTCTGCTGGTAAAGGCATTAAGACCGCTGCCTGAGAAATTCAAGGGACTTACCGATCAGGAAATGCGCTGCCGTCAGCGTTATCTCGACCTGATTTCCAATGAGGATTCCAGAAGAACCTTTGAAATCCGTACCAAGATTGTGTCATTTATCCGCAAGTACATGAATGAGCATCGCTTTATGGAAGTTGAAACTCCAATGATGCACACCATTCCAGGCGGAGCCAATGCCAAGCCGTTCGTAACTCACCACAATGCTCTGGATATTGACATGTATCTGAGAATTGCGCCTGAATTATACTTAAAGCGTCTGGTTGTAGGCGGATTTGAGCGCGTATATGAAATCAACCGCAACTTCCGTAACGAGGGCATTGATGTGCGCCACAACCCGGAATTCACCATGATAGAGTTCTACATGGCCTATCATGACTATCATGATCTTATCGACTTTACTGAAGATCTCTTCAAGAAGATGGCGCTTGAGGTTTTAGGTTCCACCAAGATTCATTACGGCAAGGAAGGAGAGCCTGGTCTTGATATCGATTTCTCCAAGCCTTTTGATCGTCTTACCATGAAGGAATCCATTGTGAAGTACGGCAACGGCATTACCATGGCAGATCTTGATGATGAGTCCAAGTGTCTGGAACTGTGCAAGAAGCTGCATGTCGAGCTGATGCCGGGCTGTACCCACGGCAATTACATCGCAGCTCTGTTTGATGAACTGGTAGAAGCCAATCTGCAGCAGCCTACTTTCATTACCAGCTATCCTGCGGTAATTTCTCCGCTGGCTCGCAGAAGCGATGACAATCCTGAGTATACCGACAGATTCGAATTCTTCATCGGCGGCCGCGAGATGGGCAACGGCTTCTCTGAGTTAAATGATCCAGATGATCAGGCCGAGCGTTTCCGCATGCAGGCTGAGGCCAAGAAGCACGGCGATGATGAGGCCATGTACTATGATGAAGACTATATTACCGCTCTGCAGCATGGTCTGCCTCCTACCGCTGGTGAAGGCATCGGAATTGATCGTACTGTAATGCTGTTTACAAATAGTCATACAATAAGAGATGTGATCTTATTCCCGACATTAAGACCAAATAACTAAAGCATCCTTCAGCTACAAATAAGGAGTAGAAATGAAAAAGTTTCGCGGTTCTATCGTTGCTCTGGTAACTCCGTTCAAGGACGGCAAGCTCGATGAGAAATCATTAGAGCGCATGGTTGAGTGGCATATCCAGAATGGAACCAATGCCATTGTTCCAACAGGAACTACCGGCGAGTGCCCTACACTTACCCATGAGGAACACATCAGGGTAATCGAGATAGTAGTTCAGGTTGCCGCTGGCCGTATCCCTGTAATGGCAGGTGCCGGCTCTAACAACCCGGTCGAGGCTGTCTATCTTTCGGTTGCCGCCGAGAAAGCCGGCGCAGACGGTCTTCTGCATGTAGCAGGCTATTACAACCGTCCAAATCAGGAAGGTCTGTATGCCCACTTCAAGATGGTTCACGATGAAACTTCTCTGCCTATATTTGTATATAACATTCCAGGAAGAGCAGTGGTGAACGTTCTGCCTGAGACTCTTGCCAAGCTTTCTAAACTGCCGCGCATTATGGGTGTTAAGGATGCAACCGGCAACCTTGAGCGTCCTTGGGTTGAAAGAATGCTGATTGACAAGCCTGATTTTACCTGGCTCTCAGGAGAGGATGCCACTCAGGTCAGCTACAATGTGGCAGGCGGCGTCGGCTGTATTTCGGTTACTGCCAACGTAGCTCCAGCTCTGGTAGCTAAGGTTCAGAGCCTGTGTGCAGAAAACAAGTACACTGAGGCCAGAGAGCTTCAGGATAAGTTAATGCCTCTGCATAAGCTCATGTTCAAGGAACCTTCCCCGGGCGCTGCCAAGTATGCCGCTTCGCTTTTAGGTTTGTGCACAGATGAAATCCGTCTGCCGATTTTAAACATCAGCGAAGGCCTGAAGGCAGAAGTAAAGGCTGCCATGCAGAAGCTGGAATTAATCTAGGATATATTCTTTAGAAAGTAAGCCATTGCCTGTTACCTGTCCTAAGACAGGCAAAGCAATGGCTTTATAATTTCTAAGCCAAGTATTAAAAATAACCTTAAGATGAGACACTAAAAGTGAGTTTAAACGACAGTATAAAAGGCAGCGGTTCTGTTTCAAATGCCGCGGCGGAGCATCGCATCAAATCCTTCGTGGTGCGCGCAGGCAGAATGACTGAATCTCAGAAAAGAGCCATTAGCGAGCTAGGTGACAAGTACCTGATTGACTGCTCCGATCTGAAGCCTATCGATACCCAGGCGGTTTTCGGACGCAGCGCAAGGCTGGTAGTTGAAATAGGCTTTGGCATGGGCGCTAGCTTTATAGAAATGGCCAGTCATGATCCGTTATCTGACTACCTTGGTATCGAGGTGCATCCTCCGGGGGTAGGTTCCTGCCTTAAACTTATAGAGGAGCATGAGCTTACCAATGTCAGAATTGTGCAGTTTGATGCCTTTGAGGTGTTAAAGCACTGTCTGAAACCGCAAAGCGTCGATGTGCTGCAGATTTTCTTCCCTGATCCGTGGCCTAAAAAGCGTCACGTGAAGCGCCGACTCATAAACTCTGAATTTATTGCAGATCTGGTAAAACCTGTGCTGAAAAAAGGCGGCGAGATCAGAATGGCCACCGACTGGGAGGACTATGCCGAGCAGATGCTGGAGGTGATGTCCAGCGCTGAAGGTTTCAGCAATACTGCAGCGGATGGTAAATATATACCGCGCCCTGACTGGCGCCCTCTTACTAAATTTGAAAAAAGAGGCGAAAGTCTGGGACACGGCGTGTGGGATTTGGTGTTCAAACGTGACTGATTTAAGAAAACAGGGACTGATCTCTTTTGTAGAGAAAGTGACCGGTATCAAAGAGCCTGAGCTTATTTCTTTGAATGGAGACGCCAGCTTCAGGCGCTATTTCAGGTGTGAAGGCTATATTGCCGTTGATTCTGATCCAAAAACGCAGAAGAATCATGAGTTTTATTCCATTGATAAGGCACTCTCCGAGTCAGGCATTAAAGTCCCAGAAATAATTTCCATAGATTATGACAGGGGCTATATGCTGCTAGAAGATTTAGGACAGGTGCTGTTTTCAGAGGTAGCGGTGGGCGACCAACAGCGTCACTGGTATGAAAAGGCCATCGAGCTTCTGCCGAAACTTGTAAGAGTTCCTGCTTCCGGGCTGCCTCTTTATGATGAGAACTTTGTAAATACCGAGCTTGGCATCTTCAAAGAGTGGATGCTCGACAAGCATTTAAAACTCTCCTTATCTGATGAAGACAAGACTATGCTCTCTGAGGCCTTTTCCTTTATCAAAAGAGGCTTTACAGAGCAGGAGTGCGTTGCTGTGCATCGTGATTTTCACAGTCGCAATATCATGATTTGTGAAAAGCCATCCTCAGATGTGCGCGAGCTGGCGCTTA
>DMTG01000204.1 GCA_003477345.1 Succinivibrionaceae bacterium
TGAGCATAGTTTCCGGAGATATTCTTTCAGAGTGGCGGCCATATATAGACAAGGGAAATCTGTACTGTATGCCAATGGGACAGGGAGTGCTGCCTGCAAAACTGCAGATAAGCTACCGTAATACTTTTGTAAACCCGGGCGGCAATGCCGACTTTATCGGCGACTACCGCACTTATCTGAATCTTGGTGGAATTCTTAACGACAAGGGCGAGCTTGAAACCGGTAACCTTGGCTATACGCCAAATCCAAATGCCAGAACAGAAATCAAAGGCAGCATTGATGCCCCTTCCTTTGACATAAGATCAATTGGCGGGGTCAGCTTTATAAAAGGAGTTGTGCTTGCCAATTCCCTGAATATAGAAAACAGCGTTTTAAGAATTGATGACAGCAATGAATCAGGGGCGAGTCTTATAAATGATTTTACCCTAGGTCAGGGCGGAGTTTTGGATCTGGTTAATGACGGCTCAACAAGCCTTACCGTCATCAATCGCGCCAAAGTCGGTCCCAAAGCCTATATCCGTGTAGATACAGATGATAAAGGCAATATCCTCGACAGCATAATTTTTGACAACGGGGTGCAGTCTATGGATGGCAACATTTACGTTGAACCAGGCTTAAACCATTTGGATTTTCAGCATCTGACATCAGACCCCAAGGCCTTCTTTAAATTTGTTAAAAATTTTACAGCCAATGCCAACGAGATGTTTTCGCAGTATAAAATTTCAGTCAGAGCTCCCAAGCACATATGGTACAACACTTCAGACAGAGGCCGAGAACTGCAGTGCTCTGCAAGAGGCTGCCATCTAGGCGGGGTTGTGGCCATATCTGAGATAGGTACTTTTTCTGCTGAACCCTGGAGATACTATGTAAGTATAGCTGGTACTTTTTTACTGCTGCTGATTACGTTTTTATATACCAAAAAAATAAAATCAGAAAGATCGGCGTTTTCGCATAGAATAGACAAAAAAAATGCTGTCTAATATCTGACAACCATCGACAGCATACGATTTTTCACAATATATAATCTTTTACCTCAAAGGATGTCTGCTTATGGCTTTGCCTCCAATTAACATGAAAGCGCGCAAGCGCTTTGGTCAAAATTTCCTGGTGGATGACTACATCATAAATTCCATTGTTGATGCCATCAATCCAAAACCAGGCGACAACCTGGTAGAAATAGGCCCGGGACATGCGGCGCTTACAAGACCGGTGCTGGAGCGCGCTGGCAGACTTACGGCAATTGAGCTTGACAGAGATCTCGCGGAAATACTCAGACACGATCCTTTTCTGAAGGGGCTAGAGCTCATAGAAGGCGATGCCATGAAAATTGACTACTCAAGTCTGCCGGGAGCTGGCTCTCTGAGAGTGTTTGGCAATCTTCCTTACAATATCACCTCGCCGATTATATTCCATCTTCTGTCGCAGAAAGGAATCATAGACATGCATTTCATGCTGCAGAAAGAAGTGGTTGAACGTCTTTCAGCAGCCCCTAACTGCAAGGATTACGGCAGACTTACGGTTATGACGCAGTATTTTGCCAAGGTGCTGCCTATGCTGATAGTGCCTAATACTGCCTTCAGACCTAGGCCGAAAGTCACTTCAGCTGTAGTAAGACTTGTTCCAAAAGATCTTACCGAAGAGCAGAGAGCACTTGCCACTTACCTTAATACTGTTACTACAACCGCCTTCAGCGCCAGACGCAAAACGGTCAGAAACGCTCTTGGAAAGATTTTCACTGAAGAAGAGCTGACTTTACATGAGGTAAATCCTGAGTATCGACCGGAGAATCTGACGGTTGAACAGTATGTAGAACTGGCTGAAACTTTGCAGGCGAGGGGGGAATAGTGAAATCTTATTCTTTATCAGAGGTCCTGCTAAGAAATTCTGAAATTTTCACGGATAAACGGGTGGTCATAACAGGTGACGTTCCTGATGCTCAGTGTCTCCAGCTTCTGAAAAACTCGGCTAAGGCAACCGTGATTTTAGACAATTACGTGGTCGCAGCCGAAATGGCTGCGCTGATGGGGCAGAGATTAGGCAGAACACTTTCTGAGAAGGCTGCCTACAAGCATATTGAAGTATGTTTTTCTCCGATAGAGAGAATATTTGAGGAACTGTCCGAAACAGAAGTTCTGGTACTGTTTCTCAATAAGAGCAAGCAGCAGACGCTCAAGCTTCTGAATCTGCTGCAGCAAACACTGGTACCTAAGGCGGAAATATTTATTCTAGGACAGAATCAGGGCGGAGGAAAAAGCGCTGACTCCATCTTAAAAAGGTTCGGACAGGTTGCAAAGTTTGATTCAGCAAGAAAATGCACCCTGTATCGCGGCATCTATGAAAAAACTAATAAGCTTGAGACTAGAAACAATCCGGTAGATGCTGAATTACTGGGGCATAAGCTGCACTTTTTACAGGATGAGGCAGTATTTTCAAACGGCAGGATTGATGAAGGCACAGCCATGCTCCTTGAGTCTATGGCAGAGGTACCTGCTCAGGGCTCTCTTTTGGATCTGGGCTGCGGCTGCGGTGTTATTGGCATCACTCTGGCTAAGGCAGGCTTTTTAGACGTTACTTCCGTGGATGTCAGTGCCCAGGCGCTGGCGCTTACAGAGCGCAATGCCAGGGAGAACGGAGTTGAGCTAAAGATCATGCCTTCAGATATGCTGACAGGGCTGGGCTCTTTTGACGTGATAGCAGTGAATCCTCCTTTCCATCAGGGAATAAATACCACCACCGGAGCCACACGCAATATGATTCTGCATGCTCCGGAGCATCTTAATAAGGGCGGGGCCATGTATCTGGTTGGAAACAGCTTTTTAGGCTATGAGCGCATTTTAAGAGAGGCTTTTGAAAAAGTAGAGATCTTAAAAGGCAATTCAAGATTTACGGTATTCAAAGCACAAAAATAATAAACGAAGGTAACAAAAAGAAAGATATTTGCCGGTTTTCAGAATTTCGTCTTATAACACTGATGGTTACCAAATTGTGCCCGAAAAGC
>DMTG01000295.1 GCA_003477345.1 Succinivibrionaceae bacterium
TATGTCTGTGAGGGAGCAGATAGCTTTTTCATACCCATTTGTTAGAGGCCGTATATCGCATAATTGAGCAATATATCAAGATGTTGACTCAGGACATAGGGTGGGTTTCTTGCTGCTTAAAAGTTATAAAACTTCTTAGAAAAACTATTGACAACTGATCTGTTTCCACATAGGGGTTAATTTTAGATATCATACCTAACAACTGCATATATATCATACTTTTGCAGCTACTGAGTGCCACCCTGTCCAAATAAAGAAAAACATACCACTAAGATCACAAATCCTACACACAGCAGAACTTTTTTCAAGGTTTCGCTGCGCTGATAGTTCCTGGCATTAGGGCCTACATACTTCTCATAATACTGACGCTTGAAATCATTGCCAGGCAGCTGCGGTCTGAATTCTTCTTTAAGAGGACATTCTAGAAATGCGCTGTCATCTGACGTAACCTTATGGGTGTCAAGATTGTGCAGATCATGAGACAGCCTGCGGCAGTATGCAAAAATGAGCGACATGTCCTTCACCTGAGAGGTATCCCAGGATGACAGATCCTGATCGAAATTCTCGCACTTGTAGAAGGTAGCCTTCATTTTGGTGCAGCTGGAGGTGTCCCAGACAGAAATATTCTGATTGAACTTTTTGCAGCTGGCAAACATTACCGACATATCGGTTACCTTGGAGGTATCCCACATTGAAATGTCATAATCAAAGTTTTCGCAGCCTGCAAACATTCCAAGCATATTCACAGCCTTGGAGGTATCCCATTTTTCAAGCCCTGAAAAATCACTGCGCTTGTTGATCTGCACCTGGCTGCCGCCGTCCTGCAGACTGAAGGCATAGCTGAAATCTGTAATGGAACTTACGTCTATGTCACCTAAAGGCAGTTCTTTGCTGTTTATGAAGATTCGCAGAGAAACCGTATCCTTAGGAACATATCTGAAGCTGAGCTCACTGCCAGGGAACGCCTTTACTATCAGATCTCTTACAATTTTCTGATCGATGCTTCTGAAGGACAGGATCTCCAGCATTTCCATATACTGCTTGTTGAAAACGCAGAACTCCTTCTGAATGCTGCAGTTTCTGTCTGCGCTGTTGAATACGACCTCACTGCCCTGCTTTTTAAATTTCATGGCGATGGTGCCGAGCATGCTGTTTCTTCTGGCATCCTCAATCAGCTCACGAAATTTCTTTTTAAGATTGCCTGAAACCTTGTCCCACTCATAATCTGCAATCATCTGCCAGGTTACGGTTATATCATCGCCATTTATTTCAAGGCTGTAAGCATCTTCAGTATTCTTAGGGTTTAAGAAAAATGCCTTCTGCAGCAGAACAAATAATTCCTGCTTATCTTTAAACTTTATGCCTGTAAGTGCCACTTTTATACCTTTCTTATAGATCTTGTTTCAGAGCAGCATTTTACCAAAAAGTATGTCAAAACTCAGTTGGTTGATAAAAAGATCCATTCGCGTTCATAGCTGCTTAAAAAAAATATCATCCCTCAAAAATCATTGAATATTCCAAGAATTCCACCGATATCTTTTAGTCATTACAAATATATGGATTCAAATCCGCATGAAAAAAAATCCTGCAGAAAGGTAATTTATGAAATAATTTTTATCTTCTGATGTGTGTCTTGCACCACGTTTTATAACTAAATGCGTCGCTAATTTACAGTATGTTGTTAAAATTAGTATTGGTATAAGTGTATTTAAAGGCAGTTTCATGTCATACAGAATAGAAAACTACAGTCAGGTAGATCAGGATTTTTTAGACAATCTTTTTAAAGTGTTTTCATACCTCGCGGCAGGTGATCACGTATTTGTCTGCGACGTTAAAAACGATGTATCTAGATGGTCCAAAGATGCGGTAGATTACTTCGGTCTGCCAGACGAATACATGAGAAATGCTGGTATGATCTGGTCTGAATACATACATCCTGACGATCGCAAAACCTTTATTGACAACATAGACAGCCTGCTGAGCGGTATCTTCGACAGTCACGATATGCAGTACCGCGCTAAAAACCTTGAAGGAAATTATGTAACCTGCACCTGCAGAGGTGTTGTTATAAAAGGCAGAGACGGAAACCCTTTGTACTTTGGCGGTGCAATCCACAACAATGATGAAGCCGTAGGCTCTGATATGCTCACAGGACTAAAGAGTCCTTCAGCTTTTCAGATGGCAATCAAGTATGCCATTCTCAATAAACAGCCAACTGTATTCATGGCCATTAGATGCTGCAAGTTTTCCCACATCAACGACATGTACGGCTACAACATCGGCAATCACTTTCTGCAGCATGAGGCACGCTCTCTGCAGAAGCGCTTCGGCAGCAAAGGAGAAGTCTTCCGAGGAGACGGGCCGTCATTCACGATTGCCTGCAGAGGAATGAGTGTAGAAGAGATAAAACAAATCTACGAAGATGAGACTCAGGAACTGCTGCGCGGCGTAAAGATTGACGGACATACGATAAATGTGTCTATTGCTGGTGGACTGTTGGCTCTCAATAATTTTGACATCGCCCAGCATGTGCTTATAATAACCTGTCTTAATTATGCCACCAACGAATCAAGGCATCACAAGCAGGGCGATCTGGTTATTTTCAACAACAGTGAAGATTTAAATCAGACCCAAAAGCTCAAAAGGCTCGGTGTGATCCGTGACAGCATCGCCAATGAATGCAGAGGCTTCTATCTGTGCTATCAGGCAGTGGTTGATGCCCAAACCGAGAAACTCTCAGGTTGTGAAGCCCTGATACGCTGGAAAAATGATACTTACGGCATGGTTCCTCCAAATGAATTCATTGATATTCTTGAGCAGGACACTCTATTCCCTCAACTGGGACTGTGGATCATAAAAAGAGCCATGCTTGACACCAAAGAAATCATCAAGGTAAATCCGGATTTCGTGACCAACGTGAATCTTTCCTACTCCCAGCTTGAAAATGCCGACTTCATTAACAGCGTAGTCGAACTTTTAACCATAATTGGACTGCCTGGCCGTAATCTGTGTTTCGAGATCACTGAAAGATGCCGTCTTCTGGATATAGAGCTGCTCAAAGACGCTATCTGCAAACTCGGCAGACTTGGAATTAAGTTTGCTCTCGATGACTTCGGCACCGGTTTTGCCTCTCTGGATATTCTCAAATATCTGCCTGTTGATATAGTAAAAATTGACCGCTCTTTCATTCTGGACATGGAATCGGATGAACGTTCAAAGATCGGAGTCAAGAGCATTATAGAGCTGGCTTCAGCCTATGGTGCTCATGTATGTGCCGAAGGCATCGAAAACGCACAGACCAGAGACATTCTGTGCAATTACAAGGTCAATACACTGCAGGGCTACTATTACTCAAAGCCAATTGAAATAAATCAGTTCTGTCAGAAGTTCTTCCCTGGCAGCGCCATCTGCGGATGTTTATAAAAATAATTAAGAACACTTCCGGCCTCAAAGGAGACTGGAGTGTTATTTTTTACGTTTTAGATTTCAAACAGGTTTAGCACCGGCCTAACTAGGCTTTTACTGTTTCTGCGTCCTGAGCATTTTTTCTGACGCTTTCAATTCCCTTCAGACAGGAATCCTTTTTCTTGTAGCCCTCTGATGAGGCAACGATCTCTCCGTTACGGGCC
>DMTG01000315.1 GCA_003477345.1 Succinivibrionaceae bacterium
TATCACGCCCTCATAGCTTGAATTAAGAGCAACCGCCTTATCAAAATTTATAATTTCAGGTATGTTCTGCAAAGCCATAATGTATCTCCTGTAGAATCTTCTGAGAGCAGTTTTTCTGCGCTATAGGTTTTCTCTGGTGGTGTCACCAAAACTAGAAGAGCATTTTAGGTGAGTACTATCCTGACGTCAAACCAGACCTCAGCTTTTGAAATTTTTTAGCAGCATTGTTTTCTAACTGTCAGAACTATTGTCTGTTTTGTGACCTTTGTATATGTGTCTTGTGCTGTATAAAGGCTATATTAGACACTAGAGAGCTTTATCTGCATTTCTTTTAGCATTCAGCTCTGCACTAGAGTCAAAGGAGTTTCTGATGAAGATTTTAAAAAGCGCCCTGTGTCTGGGGCTTGCCTGCCTTTTTACAAACAGCGCCTCTGCATTTGTGATCAGCACTCCTTTTAAAACCGCTCACTATGCCGTAAATCAGGTAATGCTTGGTGAAAACGAAGACTTTTCGCCGACTCTGCAGCGCCAGATTGAAAAATCGATAAAGACTCAGGACACAGGAAAATTTCAGACCACCACCATCGTATTCCCGGCTGGATCAAACGGGCTTGCAGGCAAGATTAATGAAAAGGCCGCTGCGGTTATCTACTATGCCGACTATGAAGGCCAGGGCAACGGTGAGTTCAGAGTCATAAAGGACAACTGCTATGCTGCGCAGGCAGGCATTTCCATAAGCGCAGAACAGCTCAAAACCATCATCGACAACAGAACCATAAATGTGCTTCTGCAGGAGCTGCCGTCTCTGCCGCTGCTGTTTTCAGATATTCAGGTGACTATGGTTTCAAGAGACTTTCAGAAAAACCTCTACTACACTTCAAAAAACAGAGCCTACCTCATCGACCTTCGAGTTCTCGACAGTCTTTACTACACTCCAAGGCAGCTTGGCAACGTGCGAGCCGACTGCAAAATCTCATTTTTAGGAATCGCCGATAGAGCCGTGCATACCGAACTGCCTTACTTCCTTTCCCTGCACGGCACCATCAATGATATAAAATGCTTTATCAAAGGCGAAGAAGAGGAAAAACCGCAGAAGAAAAGAAAGAAATAGCCGCTGAAATTCTCTAAAAGGCGCTTATCGGGTGCGCCTTATAAACTCAAAGCTGTACGCTTACTCTCTGTAGCTCTGTTTTCAGATAACCGGGCAGGCAGTCTTCAGATCTAGGCTGCCAGCAGCTTCGGAATCATAGATACTTTCGGGATCAGGTAGTCAGGACTTAGCGAAAGCAGCGCCTCCCCGCTCCAGACACCGGTCTGAACACCAAGAGAACGGCAGCCTGCGCTTTTGAACATATCGATGTCAAGGCCGGCATCGCCAATGCCCAGCACCTCTTCAGGCAATACCTGCATTCTTTCACACAGCACGCGCATCATTTCAGGATCAGGCTTGGAGGGCACTTCACTGCCGGCGCAGATGCCGTCACAGTAGTTTCCTAAAAAGGTATTTTTAAGCGTGTTCTCAATTCCGATTCTGGATCTGCCTGAGGCATAGCCTACCTTGATGCCGCGCTTTTTAAGCTCGACAAATAAAGGCTCTATATCTTCGTAGGTGGTGTCTATTAAAAACCTCGGGTTCTGTTTATAGGCACTGCGGTAAAGCTCGGTAAACTCAAGATACTCAGACTTTCTCTCGTCAGGCAGCAGCTGCCTTAAGCCCTCTTCCAGGCGCAGCCCTATGGTGGCCATAATGGCGGCATCGTCAGGGCACTCTAAATTCCACTGTCTGAAGGCATAGCGCGTGCAGTCTATGATGATGCCGATACTGTCGATAAGGGTACCGTCCAAATCAAAGGCCACTGCTTTAATGCCGTCTAGAAGGTGCGCAAAATCTCCACGTATGAGATCGCGTCTGCCGCTTATAAAATCCTGCATCTTATTCCCCTGACTGCTTTTGTGTTCTCAGCACCTTTAAAATCTGTTCTAGCTCCTCGGATAAAGGCGCCTCAACCTTCATGGTTCTGCCGTTCTCCGGGTTTAAGAAGGTTATTCTGGCCGCGTGCAGGAACATTCGGTTAAAGCCGCGCTCCTTTAAATAGGCGTTGAATTGACTGCTGCCGTATTTCTCATCTCCGCCCACCGGATGCTTTAAATAGGCGCAGTGCACTCTTATCTGATGAGTTCTGCCGGTATACAATGTTATTTCCACCAGAGACAGCTTGCCGTTGAAAGCGATGACACGGTATCCTGTTTTGATAGGTTTATAGCCTTCAAAATCCACTTCCACCATGCGCTCGCCTGAACGCAGTTCATTGCGGATAAGCGGTGCCTCCACAAGATTCTGCCTGCGGTTCCATCTGCCGGGAACTAAGGTAAGATAGCGCTTGTGCACCACTCTCTGACGAAACTGCTCATGCAGATTGCGCAGCGCACTGCGGCGCTTGGCTACAATCAGACAGCCGGAGGTCTCTTTATCAAGACGGTGCGCAAGTTCAAGATAGCGCTGCTCAGGCCGCAGAGCTCTTAAAGCCTCGATAAGGCCGAACTCGATGCCGCTGCCGCCATGGGCTGCAAGGCCGGCAGGCTTGTTGACCACTAGAAGATTATCATCTTCATAGAGGATCCTGTCCCCCAGATCTTTTACCAGTCTCAGATTAGAAGACGGCACTATCACAGGCCCCTGGGTTACCTTGACAGGAGGGATGCGGATCACATCGCCCAGCTGAAGTTTGTAGGACGGACTCACTCTGCCTTTGTTAACCCTGACCTCGCCTCTTCTTAAGATGCGGTAGAGCATGCTGCGCGGTACGCTTTTTAAGGTTCTGGCCAGATAATTGTCAAGACGCTGGCCTACATCGTTCTCTTCTGCGGTCTTATAGGTAACGCCCTGCTGTACCTGTTCATTTTTAATCGGCATTGTGTGTGTTCCAGTAATAAAGGACAAAGGCTGCTGCCTTAATATCTTAAAAGTCTGCCTGCAGCCTGAAGTTTAATTTACAAAACTCATAAATACGGTAGCGCATTATACCAATCTCTGCACGCATACGACGTTTTTCTATTCATTATTTCTCAAAAACAAGATATTTATGCGATTTTTATGCTTTTTTGATGTGTCTCAATTGTATTGCCTGACGGCTTGTCGCATAATAAGCGCATAGAAAAGCGGAACCGTTTGTTCATGGTTTCATTTTCTATATCTGAGTAAAAACAGTTTCCTGTCAGGGATGCCTGACGTCCTTTTTAATTCCGGGATAAGGAAAGGTTTTTACGGCTGCCGCAGTGATTTGACCCCTCCTTTATGAAGGTACGGCGCGTCTGCATGCGGTGTTGACAATTTGTGTCCTGTGGCTTGACGCCGGGCCTGGAAAGTCGCTCTTTCGCAGGCACAGTTTTATTTGTGCTGATAAACAGCCTTTCGTCAAACGCAAGACTTTGATTATAGGAGCTTTTCTCGTGAAGAGAATGCTTATTAACGCGACTCAGCTAGAAGAGGTTCGCGTTGCACTAGTCGACGGTCAGAAGCTGTATGATCTCGACATTGAATCCCCACAGCATGCCAATAAGAAAGCCAATATCTACAAAGGTACCATTACCCGCATCGAGCCTAGCCTTGAAGCAGCCTTTGTTGACTACGGCGTTGAACGCCACGGTTTTCTGCCTTTAAAAGAAATTGCCCGCGAGTATTATCCTCAGGGAACCAATTTCAATGATCACGCTTCAGTCCGCTCTGCTCTGAAAGAAGGCCAGGAGGTCATCGTTCAGATTGAAAAGGAGGAACGCGGTCTTAAAGGTGCAGCCCTGACGACTTTCGTGTCTCTTGCCGGAAGC
>DMTG01000095.1 GCA_003477345.1 Succinivibrionaceae bacterium
ATGAGCCGATGATGAAGGAAGAGACTTTCTTCAACTCAAAGGTTGAAAGAGATTTAGACACTTTCAAGCGCGAGAGCGATCTGATAATTGCTAACCGTATAACTGACGATCTTAAAGACGTCCTAGACAGGATTTACACCCGCGATCTGTTCCACACGGTGTAAATACCAAAAAAACTCAGGCAGATAGCTGTGCTTTTAGTACCGCTGTCTGCCTGAAGGGTCTATTCTTTTTCTAATCAGGCTTTAGAGGAGCTCGCCGCAGGAGGCTCTTACGGTAAGCTTCGGCAGCAGTTCTATCTTGATTGGAACTGCGTCCGGGTTCTTTAACTCATACAGCAGCTGCGCCGCTGCCTTCTGACCTAAAATAAACTTGCGCTGATGCACGGTGGTAAGAGGCACTGACAGCATGGAGGCGCCCGGGATGTCATCATAGCCTGCAAGCTTAATCTTTCGTGGAATATCCACATTGTTATGCTGAAAATAATTAAACAGTCCGAGGGCTACTACGTCATTTATCGCAAATACACTGTCAGGATTCAGGCGGAGCACTTCCTCGCCTATGCCGTAGCCTGCCTCATAGGTAGGACTTATATTCAGAGTCTTGATTAGAATATCTTCTTTGCCAAGGCGTCTTAAGGTTTCACGGCAGCCGTTCAGGCGCTGCTGCGTGGTTACGGCATCCTTTGTTCCCATCACCGCGACCAGTCTTTTTACATTGCACTTTAAAACCATATGTTCTATCAGATCGCAGGCGCCCTGATAGTTGTCGTTGAACACGGTAGAAACATTTTTGCTGATTGGATTGTCTACGCAGACTACCTTTATCGGAGAGCCCTTTGCAAAATTAAAATAATTCAGCAGATCTTCTTCTTTTGCGGTTACCGAGATCAGAATGACGCCTTCAACCCTGTAGTTGCGCAGCATCTCAAAATATCTTAATTCCTGCTCATGATTGCGGTTGCTGTCACACAGGAAGATGGCATAGCCCTCCTTCTCCAGGGTCTGAGCTACACCCTTGGCTACAGCCGCATAGTACGGATTGGTAATATCCGGCACCACCAGACCTATAAGGCCGGACTTGTTGGTAATGAGACTGGCCGCCAGAGGATTTTTAGCGTAACCGAGTTTTTGTGCAACCTTTACAATATTTGCGCGTACTTCGTCAGAGACTCCTTTTTGACCGTTAAGCGCACGCGATACTGTGGCTGGATTCACATTGCAGATCTTTGCAATGTCTTTTATGTTTGCCATAGTTTTTCCAGAAACTGCTAATAATAATTATTAAAACCTATGCTATTTTCTGCTATTTCTCATAAAAAAAAGGACACACAGATCACTATTGCGCAATTTTTCTAAAACGTTTGCTGTTTTTACAGAAAAAAATAATCTCAGTTTAAAAATTCTGAGATTAGTTCTTTTGAAAAATAAATCTGTTTAAGATTATAAACTAATGGCCATGCATCTTTAAAAACTTGTCCAGGGCATTTAACTCGGCATTGAACTTTTCTGCATCATTTTTCACCATAAAATTAAGCTCATCCGCAAATGCCTGCGCAAGTCTTTTGAGTAAGGCTTCGACCTTGGCAAAAGCCTTTTTTATCTCGTCCCTTGCCAGATCCTTGCGTTTATGCAGCTTTGAATACTCGTCTAAGATCTCATCCACCGCTTTTAAATAGCGGGTAAGAAAGCGTTTGCAGGATGAGGCGTTCTGCGGATCTTCCCGCATAAGCTGCAGCATTTCTCCTGCCGAGGAAGCTATGGAATTTACATAATCCTGAATCTCATACGGCAGCGGCAGACTTTTTCTTATAAGGGTCTGTGCCGACTGGTTCAGACTGTCATAGACTTCATCGGAGGCGTTTCTTGATTTGGGAGAATCATTTCTTACCAGCTCAGAAATCATGGCATTAAGCTCTATAAGACGCATTCTCAGCGAGTCTGCATACAGATCAGGATCTTTGGCACTGCCGCGCTGATTTTTGACAAAGGAGAAGATCCCCGCTCCCGCATCGCCTGAGCGTTTCTGATTATCAAGCCTCGACAGTTCTTTTAAGGCCGTGCGCGCCTGACCTACTATCCATTCCGATTCACTATCGCCTGCCTCATAGTGAGCTCTGTAGCTGTCAAGATATTCGCACAGTCTGTTGATCTCTTTTTTTAAAGGCTCATTTAAAAACGAGGAGATCTTGATAAGTCTGAGCTCTTTTAGAAGTCTCTCCACACCTGAATTGCGCATGGATTTAAAGCTCAGCTTTCGATAGAGTTTCTGGCCAAAATAACCTGCTGCAGCAATCAGAGGCATCGACAGAAGACCTGACCAGTGAAGGCTGCTCTCGTGCGCAAAACCTGCCCAGCAGTTGGCACCTGCCAGAAGCCAGAACAGAGTGGCCCATTCACTGCCAAAACGTCTGCCGTAACCAAGAAGACGCTGCAGCCAGCTCTGCACGCCCCCTGCAAAAATGGCAAACTGCCAGGGCAGCTGCAGCACCAGAGAGGCTATCAGCTGTACAATTCCTAAGATGAAAGGCCCCTTCCAGAAAACTGATTTGTAGCCCTCGCGCGGTCTGGCCCACAGACAGATAAGTCCCACATAGGCGGCAAAGCCTATGACATTTGAACTTTGGAACAGCACCGGATCAGAAGAGGTAATGTGGCCAATAACACCACCAGCAAACAGGCATATGGTATGCACTCTCATGCGCCTACCGAAACGTTTAAGCGCACTGTCCTGAAGATCTGTGCCACTCTCGGTTCCCTCAGGAGGAGTCAGATCAAATGGTCCTTTTTTAAACTCTGCCACATTTATTTCCTATGCTAAAAGTGACCTCGGGACTTTATAAAGGTATCTAGAGCATTCAGCTCTGCGGTAAAGTTTATGGTATCGTTCTGCAGCATGAACTCGTTTTCACCTTTAAAGGCCTTGGATATGCGATCTAGCACCTCTTCTGTGCGGGAGAAGGCTTTCTTGAGATCTTCACTTTCAGCGTTCTGATCCTTAAGCCTCAGATATTCATCGATAAGGCTGTCGGTAGAGTTAAGATAGCGCTTTAAAAACATGCTGCCTGAACTTACATCATTTGGATCAGAGCGCATCTTGCCTACCATGCTCTCGGTTGCAGCTGCAATCTGTTCAAGCATGGGAGCAAACTGCTCTGGAAGCCTGGAGCTCTTGTGCAGTATGCTCTGAGCCTTTATCAGATACTCATCAAAAGAATCACTGCCTGATGCTCTGACAGGAGAGGCTATGGCCGAGTCCAGATAGCGGTTTAAATCATTAATGTTCTCGAGTACTTTAAGCTCCTCTTTGGCTCTTAAAGCCTCCTCTGGATCTTCGCTTCTCTTTATAAACAAAAAGGCGGCCGGCACACTGGAGTCCTTTAATTCCCGCTCATAGGCCTCAAGGCCTACAGCGGCCTTAGATGCCAGCTCTACAAAGCGATCATCTATGCCCTTCTGCCTAGCCAGATCCAGATACTTGTCAATTCTTACAGTAAGTCCGCTTACAGCCCCGCGCAGCGACATGGAAAAATATTTTGAAATGCTAAGCTCTTTAAGTCTGGCCACCAGCTTCAGATAGCCTGCCTTCTTAAGCAC
>DMTG01000032.1 GCA_003477345.1 Succinivibrionaceae bacterium
TTTCCCGCTCGTTTAAATTGTAATGTCTAAGCAGTCGTATCCAGAAGCGAACCTACTGCATTATTCTGAGCCTGCATGACTTTGGCATTTGCCTGATATACTTTGTCATTGCTCTTTAGAGAAGCTAACTCTTTGCTTAAATCTACACCGCTTTCAGAGGAGGTTCTTACATCAGAAACCTGCGCTCCTGAGCCAGATGAATTAGACGGTGCCGCTTCAGACGAGATAACCTGCTGTGAATTGAAATCCTCAGTTACTGTATTCGCAATATTGTGACTTGCACTGTTCACGTAGGTCTGCGAAACATTCATGCCTGAGGCTGGGATTGATAAACTCATATATTCTCCTAAAGGTACTCACTACCGTTCTGAGTAAGACTTTTACTCATAAAAAAATTATGAGTCAATTATAAGACTTTTTTCTATCTGCACATAACTTTTTTTATCAAAAAATTAGACGCCTTAGCGCCTAATTTCTAACTCTGTATCTGATTCAGATTATGCCTAGAACTCTTTTCTGAAGTTGCTAAACTGTTCGTCCATAGTCTGAAGCCTCTTCACTGTTGCCTTGGTATCCAGCGCATAAGGGAACTTGTAATTGACTCTCTTTACATCTTCAAGATAATCAAGATCTGACAGAACCAGATCATTGATTTCAGTTGACAGCAAATCTATCACGTCCTTAGGAGTGTTTTTAGGTGCGAGCAGTATGAAATAGTCAGACAGGAAAATATCGCGCGCATCCTTAAACTCGGTTACATTTGGAACGTCCGGAGCCTCGTTCAGTCTTGAATAATCAAGATTGGCAAGAGACAGCGCATTGCGGGCTTTCAGATATGGTCTTACAGTAGCGTATGGAACAATCGTGGCATCTACCTGTCCGTTAAGAACAGGCTCTAAGCGGCCTAAATCATTACTGCCGGCATCCACGATTGCAAACTTTGCCCCCATTCGGGTTTCAAAGAGTTTGGCTGCCAGATATGACTGGCCGTTCATAGCTACAGTAATCGAAATCTCATCAGGATTTTCTTTAGCTGCATCAATCAGTTCTTCAAAAGTGGTATAAGGAGATGATTCGCTTACTACAACATGATCACCGCAGGTCTGCCCGTATATGGCTATTGGAGCAAAATCCTTATAAGAAAGTGTAGTATCTCCAAAATAATGATTGGACATTAAAGCCTGCGCACGTGTACTCAAAAGAGTATAGCCATCCGGGATCTCGTCTTTAAAAAGCTCCATTGCTCTGACACCGTTGGCGCCAACAGCATTGATAACATCCACTTTGGTTTCGAGACTTGCCGAAAGATATTTTGCCAGCAGTCTAGTGTTTACATCTAAATCACTATGTCTTTCATGCGTGCATATAAAAGTTATGGTCTTTTTAGGATAACTATTATCTGCGGCACTAACCGCCGAAAACATGGTCAGTGCCGCAGATAGTCCAATCATAAGTAGAGATTTAAACGGTTTCATTATTTTGCCTAATTTTTTATTCTATTCATATAAAAATGTGTGCTGCCCTGGTTGGGGGCAGCATTAAATGTACACTTAGAACAGGTTTTCCTCTACATTATCTTTGGTTACCAGCAGAGGCAGGTTAAAAATCAGAGTATTGCCATCAATTCTAGGCGCTCCGAATCCTTCCAGAGTGAATCCTGGTTTGATGGTATCAGCCTTTCCAGAGAGCACGAGTTTGGCAATCTTAGCCTGAATTCTGGCTGCGTTGGCAGGATCCCAGAGCAGACATTCGTCCATATAGCCGTCTCTCAGATTCTTACGGGCAATTTTTGGTGTGGTTACACCGACAAAGGTTTTCTTGTTCTTGAGCTTTTTAGCCTTTAAAGCTGCGGATACTGCAGGAGCACCGGCTGATCCCATGGTGATAAAGCCTTCCAGATCCGGATATTTCTCAAGAAGCTCTAAAGCGGTCTTTTTGGAGGCTACAGCATCTTCTGATACCGGGAATTTATCAATGAATTCTAAATCAGGATATTTGGCTTTCTGTCTGGCAATAGCGGCATCGGCCCAGATATTGTGAGCAGGAACGGTTAGAGAACCTACGAAAATTGCATATTTACCCTTTTTATTTCTGCTGAATTTGACAAATTCATCCATCATAAGTTCGCCAAATTTTTCATTATCCAGCATTTCAACGTCAAAATCTGCATTTACCTGCTGCGGGGATTCATGAGTAACTACTGCTATACCCTTTTCTCTGGCCTGTCTGAAAACTTCTTCCAGATATTTAGCATCGTTTGGAACTACCAGTAAGGCATTCACCCCTTTGCTGATATCGGTGGAAAGAATATCTGACTGTTCTTTTGGTTCTGAAGTCAGACCAGCAGAATACACTGCTTCCATACCGTTTTCTTTTGCCCCAGCAAGAATTCCTTCTTCATAACGAATAAACCATGCTGTCTGATTTTTCCCAGCTCCGGCTACCGTGTACTGAGGCTCTGCAGTAACTGTCTGAGTAAGACCAGCCAGAAGCAGTCCAGCAGAACCGATTAGAATTGAAGACAAAAGCTTATTCATATAACCACCGATCCCTTTTTTTTACAAAATGTAAAGAATGTTACAGATGAATTAAAAATACCTAACTCTTCTGCACTGCAAATAAACCATTGTTTTTGATTTTAATGAATTTAAAAAAGAAATATATGTATTACTTCTCATAATTGCGCACTAAACCCAAAAGATATTGAAAAATGTTACAGTGCTCCACTCTTTTTATTATTTGATACGGATAATTTTTATCCTGATTTTTTATGTTTCCAAGGTCATTTTTAATATTCAGAATGTTGCAGATAAAAAAAATCCCAAAGCTAACACCTTGAGATATTTAATTTATTTAAATAAATAAACTTTATGAATCTAGTTATTGCTGCCTGACAGAATCTCATTGACCCTAATCAGATCTTCGTGCGTATCGACACCAGCCTCGGGAGGTCTTTCTGTTACGGCAACCGCGATACTCATACCGTTATACATAAGTCTTAACTGTTCAAGAGATTCACACTGCTCTAACTCAGGTTGCGACATTGCAGAATATTTAAGTACAGTAGATGCTCTGTAAGCATAGATTCCTATGTGGTGGTAATGTGGGAACTTAAGCTCGGTTACGGAAGACGGATCAGCAAAATTTCCTCTTTCATAAGGAATCGGAGCTCGGCTGAAATACAGTGCCCTGCCCTGCCTGTCAAATACTACCTTTACACAGTTAGGATCAAACACGTCTTTTATATTGTCTATT
>DMTG01000123.1 GCA_003477345.1 Succinivibrionaceae bacterium
CGAGGCGATAGCACCTTCATACTTGATTTTGGCACTCATGCCGGACGGATCTTCGCCAGCGGTTTCAAACTTGCGTCCTGAGTTTATTCTGTTGGAAGCGTCATCTACCGTACTGTTGGCATTCTGCAGATACCTTAGATTATTGCGGTACTGCATTGTAGTTGAAATACGCATAATCTATCTCCTATTAAAATGCCGCAATCAAAGAATCGAAAACTGTCTGCGCAGCCTGTAGAATCTTGGCGCAGGCCTGATATGTCTGCTGATACATCAGAAGATTGGCAGCCTCTTCATCAAGGTTTACTCCCGATTCACTGTCATAAAGAGCCTGAGTCTGGGCCTGTTTTGAAGTTGCAGCTTCTAGTGATGTACTGGCTGACAATACAGAAGAGCCAAATTGTGATGTAAGATCTGCAAAAGCATTTACAAAGGTTGTATTACTGGTTTCAGAAGTTGAACTGCCGCCTACCTCTTTTTCTGTTCTCTTGGCAGCCATTGTGATACCGTTAGAATTGTCAGCCACACCGTCAGTATTTATTTCTATATAGAAAGCGTCATTCTCAGATACATTGCCGGTAACAGATACCTCATAGCCTGGATATCCGTCAGAATAGGTATTTACCCAGACAGCATTTTCAAATATATTCAGGCCATTGGTACTTGAAGGTGAATAACCTAAGTAATTATCGCTAGAATCATATATCAGATAACCAGTATAACTTGTTGTTCCGTCGTTATATGTTCCATAAACAATCTTAACAGGAGCACCTGGATTGAACTGAGGATAACCATCATTATCCACAGACACTCCCATATCATCCCCAGTAAGAGACATGCCTGCAAGACTGATGACGGCATCGCCCATATTGGAAATCGCATTACCATCATCATCTAAACGGTTAGAAGGCCCGGTGTTGCAACGCACGGCTGAGGCGTATGCCAGATCTTCACCTTTGGTTATTTTATTTTCCAGAGTTTCAGAAAGACGCAGCAGCGGATCAAAGTAAAACTCTCCAGCAGCGTCAATAACATCAGACTTTGCCTTATTAAAGTTAAGAGAAGTTCCGTAATTTGTGAAATCAATAACCAGATAACCGCTGTTATCAGCAGCAACAGTATAATCGGTATCAGTCAACTTTGTTTTAGTTCCGCTCTTATCAATGGTATATACATCAAGAGATCCGCCCTTGGTATTGACATAGAATCTTGTAGACTGTACTTCTTCACCTTCATTGCGGTTAAAGGTTACTGTTGCATTTACTCCGCTAGCTGTAGAGATACCGGTATATTCGTCATATCCTAATATTTCAGAACCAGCTACATTATTTAAGGTAAAGCCAGCTTCATTCTGCACATTCATGCTGTCGGCAAATGCTACAGCAAGTCTGCCAAGCTGTCTCATAGCTTCACGGATTTCCACGGTACTATCCATGTATCCGCCAATTGAGCCGCCAATTATATCTGAGCCAATCTTGGTATAGTGCTGATCTTTTTCAGAACCTGCGTAATTTTCATACTGCAGATAAACATCAGTCATAGAAGTATCAAATTTATTCGACTGAGTATTTAATACAATGTAGGACTCAGCATTGGCCACAAGCTGACCTGCTGATAAATAGACAGAAACAGAAGTATCAGACTCCTGCACAGTTGTAATATTAGCAAGGCTGGACATCTTTTCGATAAGCAGATCGCGCTTATCTAAAAGCTCCATGTAGATTTCGCCGTCATTGGTATTATAGTCAGAAACCTGGGACTCGTTGTACATGGCCTTAATCTGGGCATTAACTTCATGAATAGCTCTGGCATAGTTATTAAAGTCTGATATGTCGTCGGCTATCATGGCATTGACATCGTTGATGTCGTTATACATGCTTTCGTTTAAAAAGTTATAGCGCTGAATCATGATGGATAATTCAGCCATAACCTCTTCACGGCCAGATATATCGGTTGGATTCTGTACAGAATCTGCCAGCGAGTCAAAAAATGAATTCAGAGAAGTGGCCATTGACATGGAATCGTCGGACAGCATTTTATCGACTGTTTCCATGCCTGTTTTGTAAGCATTGTAATAGCCTACACGGCCATTATCTGTGAAAAGTTCGCGCTGTACATACTGATTGTAGACACGGCGTGTAACAGTATCACCTACGCCCCAGTCTATGGTGCTGGTATAGGTCAGAGTTTCCTTACGAACATATCCTTCAGTATTAACGTTATTAATGTTCTTAGACGTCGTATTGATCAACGTCTGAGCATTTCTAACGCCTGCTTTACCTATTAATAATGTGTTCATAATTTCTACCCTGAGTGCAAATATGGCAATTTATTGCCACTTTTTAATATTTGTATTCTTACATGCTATATACGTGCCAACTCATATTATCTATCTGATTAAATGCATTTTATTTAAAAGCCATAAAGGCTATCTGTCTTACAATGTTCTTAAGCTTGTCTGCATAGTTAGGATCGGTTGCGTATCCTGCCTTCTGGATTTCTTCAAAATAAGTGTCAGGATCGAAACTCTTGTCAACGGCATCTTTATATCGTCCATTTGACTTTATGAAGTTTACATAGTCCTTCATGCTCTCGAGCACTCCTCTGTACTTGCGGAATTTACTTACCTCTTTTACAAATTTTCCGTTTTCAAATTCAGGAGAGCTTAAGGCTTCACTTTCGCCTTTCCATGCTGAATTAGCTTTAATACCAAAATAGTTATTACCTTTTGGAACATGCTTGCCCCATCCGGTTTCAAGTGCTGCCTGAGCAATTACCACCAGTGGATTGAAACCAAGACCTTCTACGGCCTTCTGAGCATATGGCATAAGTTTCTTAACAAAATCCTCTGGAGACTCATAGTCTTTTATTTCAGAACCATCCCCCACATCAGCAGTTGCAATAGAGAACATTTCCTCTACTGCCTTGATGGTATGTGCAGAATTGAATTTTGAACTGCGATAAGGAGCAACATCTTTGCTTGCATAAGATGAAACAGGGCCGAATCCTTCATTACTGACGTGGCGGCCTTCAAGCTCTTTCATGAGCTCTTTGCCTTCATCGCCTAATGATTTTGAAAACTGCTTGGCTATGAGATAAGAAATGGAGCCTCTGCCCATTCTGGCAGCATGACCTGCCCCAACCTGTTTTGATACCAGCATATCCTCGAACATGGAAGAGTATTTGCTGTGCAGAGGAGAATCTGGGTTTATAGTGTCATTTATTTTGCGCATGCCATTGACCCAGTATTCCATCATCATGTTTTCAAACTGCTCTGCTGCAGTTTTCAGGGCCATAGCCTGTTCTTTTTTTGAACCCCTGCCCATTTGACGGAGACGTTCAACACTGCGTCTGTCACCGACAAAGTCGATGCTCGACTGCATTAAATCGTCTTGAAAGTCTGCCATATAGATCACCCGTCAGAAAATTGTCTAAAATATTCTTAGAGTTAGTAAAGCAAACTTAATGCCAATTGATATAACCTGTATAAAATATATTATAAGTTAGTAGTGAAGTAAGGATCAGTTAGCGGAATTTTTTATCCCATATTAAAATACAAAGTGAGGATAGGAAATCACAAGTAAAAAACATTACTCAGAGGAATTCATAAAAACAGCTGTTGCCAGAGTAAGTTCTGGA
>DMTG01000035.1 GCA_003477345.1 Succinivibrionaceae bacterium
AATCAATATAAGCAGACTGCTTGCCCAGGTTTCCTATTATTTCGAGGCAGCCTCTCAGTTCTCAAAAGAGCAGCGTGAGCATCTGGTATTTTCTGTTCCTTGCGGCAACTTCGGCAATATCACCGCCGGTCTGATTGCCAAGGCATTAGGTCTGAAGTCCCGTTTTGTGATTTCCTGCAATGCCAATGATACTGTGCCGCGCTATCTCAAGTCCGGGATCTGGGATCCGCACGAGACAATTGCAACCTTGTCAAATGCTATGGATATTTCTCGTCCTAACAACTGGCCGAGAGTAGAAGCCTTATGCAGAATGCAGAACTGGAGCTTAAAAGATCTGGATTACGGAAGGCTCACCGATGCGCAGACAGAAGAGACCATGAAAGATTTATATGCCAGAACCGGATATATAGCAGAGCCTCATGCAGCCATTGCCTATCAGGTTCTAAAAGATAAACTGCGTCCTGGTGAGATAGGAGTTTTCCTGGGAACTGCGCATCCAGCCAAATTCAAGGGCGATGTGGATCGTATTCTCGGTACCGATATCTCTCTGCCGCAGGCACTGCAGTCTAAGGTAAAAATGGAATCTAAGGCTGTTACCATGAAGCCTGACTACGCAGTTCTGAAAAGGTACGTGCTCAAAGAGTGCAGATAAAGCTCCTGTGAGTTTTCAATCCAGAAAAAGGCTGCGGTCTTAACCTGTGTTAAAACCTGCAGTCTTTTTTTAAACTGAATAAAAACAAAGAAAAATTATAATATTCTTATAATTTATTGATAGTACATATATTTTTTGAATATATATGTATATCTAAATAAAATTTTTTTATATTTATAAAGGCTGTTATTTTTTTAATTACGTGACTTATGCTGAGTTTTTTTTTATTTCTCTGATTTTGTTTCAAAAATAAACTACAATAGAACGTATCTAAAAAAAAATTAATAGTTTTCTTAAGCACTTTAGGAGTTGATTATGACCCGCGCTGAGCTTATCGAATCATTAGCATCACAGTTCATAGAACAGAACAATCCCAAAGACGTAGATGCTGCAGTACGTGAAATATTTGAAATAATGATTGAGACTCTTTCTTCTGGTCAGAGAATTGAGATCAGAGGTTTCGGCAGTTTCGAGATCAGAGTACGTGAGCCAAGAGTTGCTCATAATCCTAAGACCGGTGAGCAGGTTTCCTTAAGCCAGAGAAGAGTAGTGCACTTCAAACCTGGCGTAGAACTGCGTGATCGTGTAAACGTTGTTAACAAGTAATCGCTTTATCTGTCCGATTAGCTTTCTGTAACGTGGTTATACGATGTTAAAATTTTGGTTATACCTGATTTTTCTGGTAGTTCTGGTTGTTATTGGCTTAACAATCGGATCAGCAAATGATGCTGCTGTTACCTTTGATTTCCTGGTGGCAAAAGCAGACTTAACTGTCGCTTCAGTACTGGTTATTGGAGTAATTTTTGGTTTTGTAATAGGGCTGTATGTTTCATCCATGATCTGTTTTAAGTTCTGGAGAAACGCTCATTCTGCTAAAGTTGCTCTTAACAGATACAAGAAAGAGGCCGAGCGCAAACAAAAACAGGAGCAGGCGACTGAAGAAAAAGCTTAAGAAAGCTAAAGCCGCACTGCCTTTACTATGTTCGAACTTCTGTTCCTATTATTGCCGATAGCTGCTGCCTATGGTTATTACATGGGGCAGATGACTGCGCGTTCAAAGAAACAGCAAAGCAAGAACAATCAAAACACCAACTATCTTAGAGGCGTTGAATATCTGCTTGATAACCGCAAGGATCAGGCAGTAGACAAGTTCATCGCCTATCTTAATGAAAAAGATCCTTCCTTTGAGTCTGCAGTTGCTCTGGGCAACCTCTTTCGCAAGCGTGGCGAAGTAGACAAGGCCATAGCTCTTCACGAAAAACTGTCTTCTGACGAAGAACTGGAAGATGCTGAGCATGAGATCTCGCAAATCGAGCTTGCTCAGGATTTTATAAGCGCAGGTCTATTAGACAGAGCAGAGGAAATTCTGGTAGAGCTTGTTGAGATCCCAAGACAGCGAAAATCGGCCGCCACTCTGCTTTTAAAGGTTTATGAACGAGAGCAGGACTTTGATAAGGCGATAGAAGTTGCGTTAAGTTACAGATCTGAACTAGGCGATGCGGTATCTAAGCAGCTAGGACAGTACTACTGCCAGAAAGCCAATGACTATAAATTAAAAGGCATGAAGCAGGAAGCTATAGCTGCCTACCGCTATGCTCTGGAAATTTTCAAAAACTCTCTGCGTGCCAGACTCGAACTTGCAGATCTGTATATAGAAGCAGGGAAGTTAAAGGAAGCTTATACGCTTATCCACGAAGTAAGCGAGCTTGATTCTCATTCAGGGCTTCTGTGTCTTGAATATGTAAGGCGCTGTTTCCCGAATAAGGCCGATCCTAACTATCGTTTTGCCCTTGGTGACTTAATAAGAAGAACTGCGTCCTCTGAAGCTATGGTTGAGCTTGTGCGAGTCATAGAACAGACTTCCGGCTACAAGGATGCTGAAGCCGAGCTTGCCTCATGCCTTAAAGAAAAAACCACCTTAAAGCTGTTTTCGGCTCTTATGGGGCTTAGAGCCAGAGAGGCTACTGATGCCAATAATGCAGAAACCATTCAGCAGATTAAGAGCTATGTCGATGCCAAAATAGCAGCTTCCCCGAAATATACCTGTCATAACTGTGGTTTTGAATCCAAAATGATGTTCTGGCAGTGTCCATCCTGCAGAAAGTGGGAGAGTATGCATACCAAGGGCGGTCTTGACGGAGACTGATCCTTAAGGCAGAATGATCTGCCAGTTCAATCTATGTTGTATCCAGCGGAGCAGCGCTTGCTGTCTATTTATGACCGATTCCAAAATAATTGTAGCTTTAGATTATGCCGAAGAGCAGCTTGCTCTTGATTTTGTATCAAAAATATCACCAGAACTCTGCAGATTAAAAGTAGGCAATGAACTTTTTACGACCGCAGGTCCTGGATTTGTAGGCAGACTATCTGATCTGGGATTTGATGTGTTTCTGGATTTAAAATATCACGATATTCCAAATACCGTAGCCAGAGCCTGCGAGGCTGCGGCCAGACTTGGAGTGTGGCTCGTGAACGTGCACACTTCAGGCGGCAGAGTTATGATGGAAACAGCCGCAGAAGCCCTGAAAAAGCACGCAAATCCTCCGCTGCTTATCGGGGTTACTGTTCTAACTTCTATGGATAAATCCCAGCTTCAGGGAATTGGGCTTGATCTTGAGCCAATTGATCAGGTGAAAAGACTTGCTAAGCTGGCCTGCGACAGCGGTCTTGACGGTGTTGTTTCCAGTGCTCAGGAGGTCTCTGCTATCAAGAGTATCTGCGGTAACTCATTTTTATGTGTAACTCCGGGAATTAGACCAGCAGGCGCTGCTCTTGGTGATCAGAACAGAGTAATGACACCGGTAGATGCAGTAAGAAATGGCTCTGACTATCTGGTAATAGGCAGACCGATTACCAGAGCTGAAGATCCTGTTGCAGTACTGAAATCCATAAACGCAGATCTGGCTGACGCCTAAATTTTTTCCATACAGCGGTAAAGACGGCATAGCCGTCTTTATTCAGCCACTTCCATCCATTCAGCAGCCAGATATAAATGCACATTAACAAGCCATTCCTGCTCTCTATAATCAGACATGGAGAATCTAACAGGTTTGAGCTTTGTGTTTTCAGAGAAGACTGTTTTGAGGCTTTTGGATTTCTGGTTTTCTTTTGCTGCTGTATTTTCAGCACAGTAATTTTCTGTATGCTAATCTTTCCATATTTTTGTTCCTTTTTTTAGTATTACTGACGAAAATTTTGAGTTTTTTCACAAATACAGACGAATAATAATTTCTGCTAGTTGTGGAAATAAGGAACAAGAAAAAAAAGGAGGCTAAAAACTAAAAAAGCAACCCAAAGGCTGCTTGTGTGTCTGGTGCGCCCAATTGAACTCGAATCAATGACCCCTACCGTGTGAAGGTAATGCTCTAACCAACTGAGCTATGGGCGCTCAACGGGGGTCATTATAGCACCTTCTTTAAAAAATAAAAGATGATTAACTGGCTCTATTTATTCAAAGATCTGTGTCTGCGCTACAAGTGAGCAAATAAAAGGCGCAATTAACAGCTTAGCTATATTTGCTAGAATCAGATTATTCAGATAATGGAGTTTTTAAATGCAGAGCAAAGTAGTAGTTCCGTCAAACGGCGAAGCAATAGCAGTAGATTCTAACGGTAAACTAAAGGTTCCTGATAATCCGGTAATTCCTTTTATACGTGGAGACGGCATAGGCGCTGACATTACACCTGTAATGCAGAAAGTAGTAGATGCCGCAGTCAGCAGAGCCTATAACGGTCAGAAGAAAATTCACTGGATGGAAATCTATGCAGGCGGACGCAGCGTCGAAACTTATGGTGAAGGCGTATGGCTGCCGGATGAAACCATCGATTTCATAAAAAAATATCATGTAACCATAAAGGGCCCACTTACAACTCCAGTAGGCGGTGGAATCAGATCGCTCAATGTTACCTTAAGACAGACTTTGGATCTTTACATCTGCCTGCGTCCTGTAAGATATTTCAAAGGAGTGCCTAGTCCTGTTAAGCATCCTGAACTTACTGATGCGGTAATATTCAGAGAAAATGCTGAAGATATCTATGCCGGTATAGAGTGGGAAGCCGACAGTGAAGGAGCTAACAAGCTGATTTCATTCCTAGAGAATGAAATGGGCGTGAAAAAGATCCGTTTTGACAAACACTGCGGTATCGGCGTTAAGCCAATGAGCCGTCAGGGAACAGAACGCCTGATTCGTGCTGCCATTGAGTACGCAATTGATCACGATCGTAAGTCTGTGACTATTGTCCATAAGGGCAATATCATGAAATTCACCGAAGGCGGGTTTAAGAAGTGGGGCTATGAGCTTGCAAAGGCTGAATACGGTGCAGAGGCAGGAGCTGACGGCAGAGTTTCTTTCAAGAATCCAAAGAACGGTCACGAGATAGTAGTAAAAGACTGTATAGCTGATGCATTTTTACAGAATATTCTGCTGTATCCTGCTGACTATGATGTTGTTGCTGCCATGAATTTAAACGGTGACTACATATCTGATGCTCTTGCAGCTCAGGTAGGCGGAATAGGCATAGCACCAGGCGCCAATATCGGATCAGAATGTGCAATTTTTGAGGCAACGCACGGTACAGCACCAACCATTGCAGGAACAGGCAAGGCCAATCCTGGATCTATTATTCTGTCAGCTGAGCTTATGCTGCGTCACATGGGCTGGGAAGAGGCTGCTGATTTAATAGTGAATTCAATGGAAAAAACTATCGAATCCAAGCAGGTTACTGCAGATTTTGCCTCTCAGATGGAGAATGCTACTACTTTAACTACCAGTGAATTTGGTGAAGAACTTGTAAAGAATATGCAGTAAAGCATTCTCAGTTTTTATCAAAAGGAGTCGTAAAACCCGTCCTTCAGGACGGGGATATAAGGCGCTAAACTAATCAGGGGTTGCTTTTCTGTAACTCGCCGCCTAC
>DMTG01000053.1 GCA_003477345.1 Succinivibrionaceae bacterium
GACATCGGTTTGTTAAGAGTAGAGTTAAAAAAATTAGCGTTATATAATTCAGACATGAGCTTCTCCTGTGTTGTTTTTTGTTTGCAATTTAAATATTAACAGAGAAGCTCTTTTTGTTTTGATCCTGGAGTCTCAAACCGTGTCTCAAAAATAGGACTAAAACAGAATTTTAAAGAACTCCATACCTGTAAAAAGATATGGAAAAACATGCAGAAATTAGTGAATTTGAATAGAAAGCAAATCAAAAACATGAAGCAAATCAAACTTCATATTTTTTATGATTAATAATCAATTAGTTACTAAGATCTTGGGCATGACAGGTAATATACATAAAGGCATTTTTTGAGATGTTTATGAACAGGACATTAACAGCTTCGATTGCTCTTACCGCAGGTCTTGCGCTGCATGGCTGCGCGACTACCGGCAGCAACGGCGGTACAGTGGATGATGCCTTAACCGAGGATGAGGCCTCCTTTTTTACCCAGTCAAGTGCTCTTGCGTGTGCGGGCGGATCGCTTATAGGTGCTCTTGCAGGGCTACTTGCTGACTGCGACAACAAGCTTGTGTGTGCAACAGGCGGCGCGGTGGCCGGCTGCGCTCTGGGTGCTGTCGGCAACTATGCCTTAGACAGTGTAAGAGCCAGCTATCACAACAAGGAAGATCAGTTAAATGCCACTATAAACTCGGTGCAGAGTGACAATGACAGAGTAACCAATACCATCAAAGCAAGTAAGACTGTTCTGCAGAAAGACAGAGAGAAGCTTGCCAAAATGGAAAAGCAGCTCTCCCGCGGGGAAATCTCTGGCGACGATATGAGGCAGCAGAAACTCAACATGGATGCCAATCTTGAGCATATGCAGAAAGAGCTTGCCGAGGTTCAGAAACGCTATAATACCTATTTAGAAGCCCGCAACTCGCTGGCCTTTAAGGATAATGACGGCAAAGCCTCGCATCTTACTGCTCAGGAGGCTCAGACTCTGCGTAAGCTTGACGAAGAGATAGAAGTCATGCAGCAGAAGATAAAAGAGCTCGACAGTACCGTTACTGCCTATTCAGCTGCCCGTACGGTTACCTCGGTTTCAGATTCCTAGGTTTAGGAAAAATCCAGAAGCCTGGATAAAAAGATTTAGGAGAATATATGAAATTTAAAGGAATACTGACCACAGGCGCAGTCATGGCTTTGTGCCTTAACGCCTGCACCATGACCGCCGATGAATGCGATCCTTCAAACCGGGATGCCGGCTTTTTAGACAAGTTCGGCTGCACGGTATCAGGCTCCTACTCAAAGCGTGTGGAGGCCAAAGAGGCGGTGCTTGCCGATCTTAAAGCCGAGGGCGAGAAGCTGAAAAAAGAGCGGGCAGCGCTTGAATATGATGAGGTGCTGGTTAACGGCTCTATAGCAGAGCGCCAGAAGCAGCTTTCAGCACTTGATAAAAAGCTTGCAGCTCTGCGTTCTGATGTAAACAAGAAAGGCGCCATGACTTCTGCGCTGCAGAAAAAAATCGATGCTGCCCAGCAGCAGATTGATGACATGAAAAAAACTCCGGCGAACGCCTCGATTTTTGAAAAGCAGAATCAGCTTGAACAGCTGAAGTCAGATTATGATGCAGCCCTTGAGGCAATGGCAATAAGGTAGGCTGATTTACAAAATATACAAAATCGCGTGGCAGTAAAGACTGCAAGGAGTGAATAAATGCAGAAATCCGCACTATTGGCAGGTTTAGGTATGTTCTGCCTTATGAGTACACCTTGTAGCGCAGGTGTGTTTGCTGATCACCCCGGAGATACGATTGCGGCCTTTTTCTCTGAGCTGACGCAGGGAGAGGGCGGTATTGGCGAGAGCTATGACAATGCCAGAAGAGTGGCGCTGGTGAAGAACAGTCCTTTTATGCAGGGGACTGAGCTTACTGCAGATCAGGTACTCTCTTCTAATGAATACCTGATTAACGGCAACTGGTCATGCCATAAGAACAGTCAGGGCAGGGAGATTGTAGAATACCGGGCCATCTATAAAAATGAGCCTTTTGCGGCAGGCTATGGCGGCTTTGTGCCCGACAGTCCTGAGGAAATTTTTGCTAATGCGCATTTTAACAGCGCTATGCTTAAATTTGCGATGAACCTTGGACTCAAGGGTATTAACGCCGGGAATATCGATGATATGGATCTGCAGAAGCTCTCCTATCTTTTCATAGGGCTTAATCCTGACAGCTGTTCCTATAAAAGCATAGGACAGGCTCTGGACGCCAGCGGTTTCGTGGTTAGACTGGTCGTGCGATATTCCTGTGATGACAGCTTTGAAAATTCGACCATGGAATACTGCGGACTTGCATACGGAAACAGCGTTCAGGAGCTTACTGCAGAGGAAATAAGCAAAATCGCTGAACATGTGCTAAATAAGCAGGTTATCTATACCAGAAAACCGCTGGCTGGCGACGGCAACAGGGAATTTATGGATGTAATCAGAGGAATTCTGGACGGCACCATAAACGTAGAGAACAGCGGTGTTTCCAAAATCTAGCCCGTTCTCCTCAAAAATCAGCTCCTTTGGTGGATAGCTTTGACAGCTCCATGGCTGAAGCCAGGGGCTTTT